>JAFAEU010000435.1 GCA_023423855.1 Pseudomonadota bacterium
CATGGCGGTGACGCCGGATTCGCCGCACCGCCTCGAGCACGGCGGCCGCACCTGGTATTTCTGCAGCGCCCGCTGCGCGGAGAAGTTCGCCGCCGATCCGGCGCGCTACGACGGCAGCGCGCCCGCGGGCTCGTGCTGCGGCGGCCACGGCGGCTCCGCCGCGCCGGCGCCCGCACAGCCGCTGCCGGCGGGCACCGTCTACACCTGCCCGATGCACCCGGAGATCCGCCAGGACCATCCCGGCACCTGCCCGAAATGCGGCATGGCGCTGGAGCCCGAGCTGCCGAGCCTGGACGACGACGACAACCCGGAATTGCGCGACTTCTCCCGCCGCTTCTGGTGGACCCTGCCGCTCACCGCCGCGGTGTTCGTGCTGGCGATGTTCGGCCACCGCCTGCACCTGGTGGACATGGCGACGCAGAGCTGGGTCGAGCTGGTGCTGGCAACGCCGGTGGTGCTGTGGGCGGGCGCGCCGTTCTTCGTGCGTGGTTGGCGGTCGGTGGTCCACCGCAGCCCGAACATGTGGACGCTGATCGCACTCGGCACCGGCGCCGCCTACGTCTACAGCGTCGTCGCCACGGTCGCGCCGGGCGTGTTCCCGGCGTCGTTCGCGTCGATGGGCCGGGTGTCGGTGTACTTCGAGGCGGCGGCGGTGATCGTGTCGCTGACCCTGCTCGGCCAGCTGCTGGAGCTGAAGGCGCGCGCGCAGACCTCCGCCGCGATCAGGTCGCTGCTCGGCCTCGCGCCGACCACCGCGCGCCGCCTGCGCGACGACGGCGGCGAAGAAGACATCCCGCTCGGACACGTGCACGTCGGTGACCGCCTGCGCGTGCGCCCCGGCGAGAAGGTGCCGGTGGACGGCGTGGTGCTCGAAGGCGGCAGCGCGGTCGACGAATCGATGCTCACCGGCGAACCACTGCCGGTGCGCAAGCAGGCCGGCGACCGCGTGATTGGAGCGACGCTCAATACCGGCGGCGCGTTGGTGATCCGCGCCGAGCGGGTCGGCGCGGAGACCCTGCTGTCGCGGATCGTGCAGATGGTGGCGGCGGCGCAGCGCTCGAAGGCGCCGATGCAGCGGCTGGCCGACGTCGTCGCCGGCCGCTTCGTGCTGGGCGTGGTCGCGATCGCGATCGCCGCGTTCTTCGCCTGGGGCCTGTTCGGGCCGGAGCCGGGCTGGGTCTACGGCCTGATCAACGCGGTGGCGGTGCTGATCATCGCCTGTCCCTGCGCGCTGGGACTGGCGACGCCGATGTCGATCATGGTCGCCACCGGCCGCGGCGCGACGCAGGGCGTGCTGTTCCGGGACGCCGCGGCGATCGAGCGCCTGCGCGAGGTGGACACGCTGGTGGTCGACAAGACTGGCACGCTGACCGAGGGACGTCCGGCGTTCGGCGAAGCGGTCGCGGCCGGAGGCTTCGACGCGGATGACGTGCTGCGTCTGGCGGCCAGCCTCGACCAGGGCAGCGAGCATCCGCTTGCGGAGGCGATCGTGGCCGCGGCGCGCGAGCGCGGAATTGCGCTCGCGTCGGTGGAGGATTTCGAATCGACTTCGGGCATCGGCGTGCGCGGCACGGTCGAGGGACGCCGGCTTGCGCTGGGCAATACCGCCCTGATGCGTGAAGTCGGCGTCGATCCCGCAGCGCTCGCCGATCGCGCCGAAGCGCTGCGCGGCGAAGGCGCCAGCGTGATGCATCTCGCCGTCGACGGCACGCTGGCCGGCCTGCTGTCGGTCTCGGACCCGGTGAAGGCGAGCACGCCGGACGCACTGGCGGCGCTGCACGCGGCCGGCCTGCGCATCGTGATGGCCACCGGCGACGGCCTGACCACGGCCAACGCGGTGGCATCGAGGCTCGGCATCGACGAGGTGCACGGCGAGGTGCGGCCCGAGGACAAGCTGTCGCTGGTCGAACGCCTGCAGTCGGAAGGCCGCGTGGTGGCGATGGCCGGCGACGGCATCAACGATGCCCCGGCGCTGGCGCGCGCGGACGTGGGCATCGCCATGGGCACCGGCACCGACGTGGCGATGGACAGCGCGCAGGTGACGCTGGTGAAGGGCGACCTGCGCGGCATCGCCATCGCACGCGCGCTGTCACAGGCGACGGTGGCCAACATGCGCCAGAACCTGGGCTTCGCGTTGGTCTACAACGGCCTCGGCGTGCCGCTGGCGGCGGGCGTGCTGTACCCGTTCACCGGCCTGCTGCTGTCGCCGATGATCGCGGCGCTGGCGATGAGCTTCAGCTCCGCCTCGGTGGTCGGCAATGCCCTGCGCTTGCGCGGCCAGCGGCTCGCGGTTCCCGATGCGACGAAGGAGCGCCGTGCATGACCCAAGCCACCGACCGCTACGCCACGCGCGGCGACCTCGTCCTCGTGCTCAACTGCGGTTCTTCGAGCATCAAGTTCGCGCTGTTCGACGGCGGCCAGGATCCGCTGCCGCGCGCGCCGGCATGGAATGGCAAGGTGCAGGGCATCGGCGGCCCGTCGCCGACCTACGGCGAGACCGGCATCGAACCGGCGCCGGTCGAACTCGATGCCGACCATCCCTACCGCTCGGCGCTGCAGCGCATCCGCGAAGGCGTGCTGGCGCGGCTGGCCGGCCGCCGGCTGGCCGCCGTCGCGCACCGCGTCGTGCATGGCGGCAGCAAGTACTTCGCGCCGACGCGCGTGGACGCCGGCGTGCTCGCCGACCTGAAGGGCTATATCCCGCTGGCGCCGCTGCACCAGCCGTTCGCGCTGGAGGCGATCGACATCCTGCTGCGCGAGCGGCCGGACCTGCCGCAGGTGGCCTGCTTCGACACCGGCTTCCACCACACCCTGCCGGACGTGGAGAAGCTGCTGCCGCTGCCGTGGGACGCCTGGCAGCGCGGCCTGCGCCGCTACGGCTTCCACGGCCTGTCGTACGAGTACATGGCGACCGCGCTGCCCGAGCGCCACGGCGAACTCGCGCGCGGCCGCACCGTGGTCGCGCACCTGGGCAGCGGCGCCAGCCTGTGCGCGATGCGCGATTTGCGCAGCGTCGCCACCACGATGGGCTTCTCCGCGCTCGACGGCCTGATGATGGGCACGCGCACCGGCGCGCTCGATCCCGGCGCGGTGCTGTACCTGATGGAAGTCGAGAAGCTGTCGCTGGAGGAGGTGGGGCGGATCCTCTACCACCGCTCCGGCCTGCTCGGCGTGTCCGGCATTTCGTCCGAACCGCGCGTGATCGTGAGGCACGAGGACGACGACGGCGAAGCCGGCGAACGCGCGCGCCTCGCGCTGGCGCTGTACGTGCGCCGCATCGTGCGCGAGATCGGCGCGCTGGCCGCGGTGCTCGGCGGGATCGACCTGCTGGTGTTCACCGCCGGCGTCGGCGAGCACAACGCCTTCGTGCGCGAGCGCGTGTGCCGTGACCTCGGCTTCCTCGGCGTGGCGCTGGACGAGGCGGCCAATGCGGCGGATGCGCCGGTGATCTCGTCGCGCGACAGCCGCGTGCTGGTCGGCGTCGAGCGCACCAACGAGGAGTGGGTGGCTGCGCGCGATGCACTGCGCGTGCAGCGTTCGGCGGGCGCGTGACCCGGCTTTCCTAGTCCAGGTACAGCGCCGCGATCCGCCGCGCCAGCGCATAGGGCTCCGGATCGTTGCGGTTGCTCAGCAGGACCACCGTCAGTCGCCGCTCCGGCCAGCGCAGGATCACGTTGCGGAAGCCGATGGTCTCGCCCGAGTGCCAGAGCAGCCGGCCATGGCCGCTGTCGTGGATGCGCCAGCCGTAGCCGTAGCCGTCCACGTCCGCCTCGTCGGTCGGCGTGTGTGCGGTGAAGGCCAGCCTACGCGAGGCGTCGGGGAGCAGGCGGTCGTCGTGCAGCGCCGCGTCCCACTTCGCGAGGTCGTCGACCGAGGAGTAGATGCCGCCGTCGCCGAGCACCGCGCTGGTGCTGCTCTGGTCGGTGCGGACCCACGCGCCGTCCAGGTCGCTGTGGCCGTAGGCGCGCCG
>JAFAEU010000451.1 GCA_023423855.1 Pseudomonadota bacterium
CGAAGGCGTCGCGGGTTTCCTGGTCCTGGTACTTCGAATACAGGAAGCGCAGGAACAGCGAGGCGTTCTCGCTGGCCTTCCAGTCGAAGTTGGCGACCGCGCCGCTGCGCCGGCGATGGGTGTTGTACTGGCGCACCTCGAGGCCCTCGGGCACCCACTGGTCGTCGACCTCGATCCAGTCGCCGGGGTTCTGCATGTTCTGCGAGCCGATCCTGCGGTCGGAGTGGTTGATCGCGAACACCGCGCCGAACTGCTTGTCGGCGCCGAACACGCCGCCTGCGGACGCGTCGAACTCGTAGGGATTCTCGCTGTTGATGTCGTAGTGGCCGTATGCGACGCGCGCGGTGGCGAACGTGCGGTTGCGGTCGAACGCGGACACCGTCTCGATGTTGACCTGGCCGGCGATCGCGTTGGCGTCCATGTCCGCCGTCAGCGTCTTGTTGACCGTGACCGCGCCGATCAGGCCGGACGGGATGTCGTCGAGCTTGACCTGGCGGCCATCGGGTTCGGGTGCGGGCGCGGTCTGCCCGTTCAGGGTGACGTTGAGCAGGTCGGGGGACACGCCGCGCACGGTGAGGTAGCGGCCTTCGCCCTGGTCGTTGACGGTGCTCACGCCGGGCAGGCGGCGCACCGCCTCGGCGACGTTCTGGTCGGGCAGGCGACCGACGTCGTCGGCGCGGATCGCGTCGACCTGGCCGTCGGCGTTGCGCTTGTCGTCGATGGCCAGGCGGTCCGCGGCGCGGCGGCCGGTGACCACGATGCCTTCCAGTTCGGTGGGGCTGGAGGATGCCTGGGGGCTGTCGTTCGTCGCATCCTGGGCAAACGCAATGGATGGCAGTACGGCGCACTGGCAGAGCACCAGGGCCTTGAAGAGCGCATTTCGACGCAAGGTCCGCATGTTCGAGTCCCTCCCGAGGACGATACCGCTGCCGATCGCCGTCCGGATCCGGTGGCAGCTGGTAGGGCGAGATTACGAACAAAGATTCTAAAATTCAAGAAAAATAGAATTTCTCTTGCAAATCGGTCCGGGTCGACGGTAGCTTGGCGGCCGGAAGGGGGCGCTCCGCATGCCGTGGATACGCCTGGAATCGACGGGAGGAACCATGAAACACCGCCTTTGCAACGGGTATGCGCTGGTCCTCGCGGCGTGCGGGCTGCTGTCGCCGCCGACGCAGGCCGAGGATGTTGCGTCGCAGCAGGCCGCGGCCGTGAAAGCCACGACCGCGACCGCGGCGACGGCTTCGTCTGAAATCGGCAGTGCCGCGCTGATCCTCGCGGCGGACGGCCGCGGCGAACCGCGCATCGTGGCCGCCACCGCACTGGGTGGGCTGGAACTCTATGCGCTGGATGGCCGGCGGCTCGGCGCGACGCCGGCCGGCGAGGTCGTGGCGGTCGACGTGGGCTACGGCGTGCGGCTCGGGGACGCCGCGGCGACGGTGGTTGCCGCCATCGATACCACCACCCAGAGCCTGCGCCTGTTCCGCTTCGCCAACGACCGGCTGGAAGAGGTCGGCGCGCGCGCGATCGCGCTGGGATTCGCGGCCGAGGGCCTGTGCCTGTATCGCCACCCGCTCGATGGCGCGCTGCACGTCTTCGTGGTCGGCGACGGTGGCGAGGTCGACCAGCAGGTCGTCTATGCAACCGGCGAAGGCCGGCTCGACGCGCGCCAGGTGCGCCGCATCGGCGTGCCGTCGCCGCTGAAGCAATGCGCGGTCGATGTCGCGAACGGGCACGTCTATGCCTCCGAGGAGGCCGTCGGCATCTGGCGCTTCAACGCCGACCCCGAAGCGGATGTCTCCGCCGCGCTGGTCGACTCGCCGCGCGGCCACATCGAGGAGGAGGTGGGCGGGCTGGCGATCCACGACGGCGGCGCGGGTTCACGCTGGCTGATCGCGTCGAACGCGTCGGCGGGCAACTTGAACGTCTACGACCTCGAGCGCGACGCGGCCTACGTCGGCAGCACCACGGTGTCAGGCAAGGGCGCGGCGGAGCCGATCGATGAGCCGGGGCCGTTGTACGCGGCCAGTGGCTCGGTCGGCAGGTCGTATCCGCATGGCGCGCTGCTGGTCGTCGACGAGGACGGTCCCGACGTCAAGCTGGTGTCGATCGGCGCGATCGCGCAGGCGCTCGGTATCGCGCCCGGCACGGCGCGCGATGATGCGGGCGATGCCGGGCAGCCGTCGGTGAAGGTCGTGCTGCCCACGGCCGAAACCGCGCCGGTCGAGAGTTTCGGCGATGCCGCCGACGACCCGGCGATCTGGGCGCACCCGACCGATCCATCGAAGAGCCTGGTGGTGGCCACCGACAAGAAGGCCGGCCTGTACGTGTACGACATGCAGGGCCGGGTCAGGCAGTTCCTGCCGGACGGCAAGATGAACAACGTCGACCTGCGCGACGGCTTCCGCCTCGGCGATCGCGAGGTCACCCTGGTCACGGCCAGCAATCGCACCGACAAGAGCATCGCGATCTACGCGCTCGATGGCGACAGGGGCGAACTGGTCGCCGTTGCCGACGGGGTGCAGCCGACCGGCATGCACGATCCCTACGGCCTGTGCATGTATCGCAGCCCGCGCAATGGCGATACCTACGTGTTCGTCAACGGCGACGAGACGGTGAAGAAGCAATGGCGCCTGGTCGATGCCGGCAACGGGCGCGTGCGCGCGGACCTGGTGCGCGAACTGGCGTTCGATTCCCAGACCGAAGGCTGCGTCGCCGACGATGCCGCGGGCATGTTGTACGTGGGCGAGGAGGACGTGGCGCTGTGGGCGCTGCCGGCCGAACCCGATGGCGGCGATGCGAAGACCGCGATCGATCGCGTGGATGCGAATCCGGCGATCAGGGACGACATCGAAGGCATGGGCCTGTACGACCTCGGCGACGGCCGCGGCTACATCGTCGTGTCCAGCCAGGGCAACGACACCTACGCGGTCTATCGCCGCGAGGGCGATCGCGCGTACCTGGGGTCGTTCGCGGTCGCCGCCGATCCGGCGCGCGGCATCGACGGCATTTCCGAAACCGATGGCCTGGATGTCAGCAGCGCCAACCTGGGTCCCGGGCTGGAGCACGGCGCCATGGTCGCGCAGGACGGGCGCAACGTGCTGCCGGTGCAGAACCAGAACTACAAGATCGTGCCTTGGCGGGCGATCGCCGAGGCCCTCGGCCTCGAGATGCGCCAGCCCTGAAGACGACGATCCGGTGGTGCAGGCCGATGCGCGGCCTGCGCCACCGATGCGCCGGGATCAGGCCGCTTCCGCCGCCTGCTGCCGCGGCCCTTCGCGCAGCGCCCTGCCGACCATCGACACCAGCAGGTCGAGTTCGTCCGCTTGCGTGCCGAAGCGCGGGGTGAAGCGCAGCGAGTTGGCGCCGCCGTGGATCACGCCGATGCCGTGCTCGCGCAGCCATTCCTCGGTGGAGCCGGCGCCGTAGCACTTGAACTGCGGCGCGAGTTCGCACGAGAACAGCAGGCCGGTGCCCTGCACGCCGGTGACCAGTCCGCCGAGTTCGGCCTTCAGCGCCTCGAGTTTCGCGACCGCCTCCCTGCCGCGCTCGCGGATGTTGGCGCGCAGCTCCGGCGTGATCGCCTCGAGCACCGCGCAGGCGACGTCGAGCGCGCGCGGGTTGCTGGTCATGGTGTTGCCGTAGACGCCGCTGCGGTACAGCTTCGCCGCGGTCCCGTTCACCGCGAGCACCGACAGCGGGTACTGGCCGGCGTTGAGTGCCTTGGAGTAGGTCTCCATGTCCGGCGGGTCGATGCCTTCGAACTCCGGGTAGTCGACGATCGACAGCACGCCGTGCGCGCGCAGGCCGGCCTGGATCGAGTCGACCAGCAGCAGCGAACCGTGCGCCTTCGTGAGTTCTCGCGCGGCGTCGTAGAACGCGCGCGGCAGGGCGCGGCCGGGGTCGCCTTCGCCCATCACCGGCTCCAGGAACACGGCCTCGACGAACCAGCCCTGCGTGTCCGCGTCGGCGAAGGCGCGGCGCAGCGCGTCGGCGTCGTAGGGCTCGATCGCGATCAGCGAGTCCTCGCCGCGGAAGCTGGCCAGGTGCTGCAGGTAGGCC
>JAFAEU010000456.1 GCA_023423855.1 Pseudomonadota bacterium
AGTGGCAGGAAGCCGTGATTGGTGATTCGTCATTCGTGATGGGTGAAAAGCGGGAATCGTCGGCCGACGATGCCGCCGCTTCTCCGAATCACCAATCACCAATCACCAATCACAAGTCGGTCTCCCCCGTCTCCCTGATCGTCACCGCCTTCGCGCCGGTGCCCGACGTGACCCGGCAGCTGACGCCGCTGATCGAGGACGGCATCGACAGCGAGCTGTGGCTGATCGGCCTGGGCGCCGGCAAGCAGCGGCTGGGCGGTTCGATCCTGGCGCAGTGCTTCGACGCCTTCGGCGGCGCCTGCCCCGACGTCGACGATCCGGCGCGCCTGCGCGCCTTCTTCGAGCTGGTCCGCGATGCGCGCGAGGCCGGCCTGCTGCGCGCCTACCACGACCGCTCCGACGGCGGCACCTTCGCCACCCTGTGCGAGATGGCGTTCTGCTCGCACCGCGGGCTCGACATCGACCTCGACGGCTGGGGCGAGGACCGCGCCGAGAACGTGTTCCGCACGCTGTTCGCCGAGGAACTGGGCGCGGTGGTGCAGATCGCCGCGGAGGATCGCGCCGAGTTCGCCGACCTCGTCGCGCGCCACGGCCTGGTCGAATGCGCGCAGCGCATCGCGCGGCCGACCGGCGGCGCGCGCATCCGTGTGCTGCACGGAGACGAGACGCTGGCCGAGTGGCGGTGGGAAGAATTGTTCGACGCCTGGTGGTCGGTGACGCACGCCATGCAGCGGCTGCGCGACAACCCCGACTGCGCCGACGAGGAGCGCGAGGCCGTGCGCCGCTTCGACGCGCCCGGGCTGCAGCCGCGGCTGGCGTTCGATCCGGCCGACGACATCGGTGCGCCGTACATGGAGGTACAAGTGCCGCGGGCGCAGGACGCGCAGGAGCGGCCACCGTACATCGGCAAGGGCGCGCGGCCGAAGGTGGCGATCCTGCGCGAGCAGGGCGTCAACAGCCAGGTCGAGATGGCGGCCGGCTTCGACCGCGCCGGCTTCGCCGCGGTCGACGTGCACATGAGCGACCTCGCCGCCGGGCGCGCATCCCTCGACGGTTTCAGCGGGCTCGTGGCCTGCGGCGGCTTCAGCTACGGCGACGTGCTCGGCGCGGGCCGCGGCTGGGCCACCTCGATCCTCGAGCGCGACGCGCTGCGCGCGCAGTTCTCCGCGTTCTTCGCGCGCGCGGACACGTTCTCGCTGGGCGTGTGCAACGGCTGCCAGATGCTGTCCCAGCTCAGGGACATCATCCCCGGCGCGGCGCACTGACCGCGCTTCCTGCGCAACCGCAGCGAGCAGTTCGAGGGGCGACTGGGCCTGCTCGAAGTGCTGGACTCGCCGTCGCTGTTCCTCGCCGGCATGGCCGGTTCGCGGATCCCGGTGGTCGTTGCGCACGGCGAGGGCCGCGCCGCGTTCGACGACGAAGCCGACCGCGCCGCGGCGCGGGTCGCGCTGCGCTACGTCGAGGGCGATGGCGCGCCGGCGACGACCTATCCGGCCAACCCCAACGGCTCGGTCGACGCCATCGCCGGCCTGGCCAGCGACGACGGTCGCGCGACCATCCTGATGCCGCATCCGGAGCGCACCCTGCGCAGCCTCAACTTCAGCTGGGCGCCGCGCGAATGGCCGGATGCCTCGCCGTGGATGCGCATGTTCCGCAACGCGCGCGTGCGGCTCGGCTGAGCCGCGCTTCCGGCAGCGCAGGGCCGTGGCCAGTCCACCCTCGCGCGGGCCCATCCTCCCGAATGCAGTGGGGAGCCTGCTTCCCGGATTCGCATGGCTGCGGAGATCCATGCTGCGGCGCAATACCGTCGGCGTGGAAGTGGGCAGCCGCCGGCATGTCCCGGCGGGCGGCAGCGCCCGGATCGCGCTCCAAACCGTCGCCGCAACGGCTCCGGCGCCCCGGGGAGCGGATTCATTTTTCCGTGAAGTCAGTTGGTTTCATGCGAAACATCAAGCGAACTGCAGAATTCTGCGCTAACTGATTGAAACTCGGATAAAACCGCCTCTATTGCGTCATTTTGTGACGCAAGGCGTCTGACTGCTTGACGAAAATTGTCAGACGCGGTGAGTATCGTCACAGTCCTACAGCAGTTTGAGGGGCGTTCAGGAAGGCGCTGCCGGCACGCACATGGAAGGCCATCAAGCCAGACCAACTGCGATCGCGACCCGTCCTGATCCCTTTCCGCTCACTACGCACCGGACTCCCCTGGCAGTCCGTGCCCGTCGTTTTCCGGGTGTTTTCCGCATCACGTCAACTTCACAGAGGGCCATTCGATGAACCGCATCTATTGCAAGGTCTGGAACCAGTCCAAGGGTCAGGTCACCGTCGCGTCGGAACTGGCCAAGTCGAAGGGCAAGGGGAAGGGGGCGCGGTTGCTGCAGGCGGTCGTGGTAGGCGGCGCGATCGCGTTCGCGGGCGCCGCGGCCGCGCATGGCCCCGGTCAGGCGACCCAACCCGGTTCGAAGGGACAGCAGGCCGCGAAGTCGAAGGCGCACGGCGGCAAGCCGCAGGTGCACGAAAAGCTGCCTGCGAAGGTCGTCGACGCCTGCGGCACGGCGGTCGCCTCGGCGACCGGCGCGATGGCTTGCGG
>JAFAEU010000459.1 GCA_023423855.1 Pseudomonadota bacterium
CCGGTGCGCTGGTCTGCGTCAAGGGCGCGCCCGAGCAGGTGCTCGCGCTCAGCGCGCGCCAGGCCGGGCGCGACGGCGGCGTCGAAGCGCTGGACGCGGCGTTCTGGCAGCGCGCGATCGACGCCGCCGGCGCCGCCGGCCAGCGCGTGCTCGGCTTCGCCTGGCGCCGGCTAGAGCGCGTGCCGGAGCGGTTCGAGCTGGAGGACGTGGGCGAACTGGTGTTCGCCGGCATCGTCGGCTTCATCGACCCGCCGCGCGAAGAGGCGATCCGCGCCGTCGCCGACTGCCGCGACGCCGGCATCGCGGTGAAGATGATCACCGGCGATCACGCGGCGACCGCCGCCGCGATCGCCGGGCAGCTGCATCTCGCCGACGAGGTGCGCGTGGTCACCGGGCAGGAACTCGAAGGCGTCGCCGATGCCGACCTGCCGGCGCTCGCGACCTCGGCCAGCGTGTTCGCGCGCACCACGCCCGAGCACAAGCTGCGCATCGTGCGCGCACTGCAGTCGCGCGGGCACACCGTGGCCATGACCGGAGACGGCGTCAACGACGCGCCCTCGCTCAAGCAGGCCGACATCGGCATCGCCATGGGCCACAAGGGCACCGAGGCGGCGAAGGAGGCCAGCGGCATGGTGCTGGCCGACGACAACTTCGCTTCGATCGCGGCCGCGGTGCACGAGGGCCGCGCGGTCCATGACAACATCCGCAAGGTGGTGGCGTGGACGCTGCCGACCAACGGCGGCGAGGCGCTGGCGGTGGTGCTGGCGATCGCGTTCGGCTGGGTGCTGCCGATGACGCCGCCGCAGATCCTGTGGATCAACATGGTGCTGACGGTGACGCTGGGCCTGTCGCTGGCGTTCGAGCCGCCGGAAGCCGGCGTGATGGCGCGTCCGCCGCGGCGTCGCGACGCGGCGCTGGTCTCGCCGTTCATGCTGTGGCGGATCGTGCTGGTGTCGCTGCTGTTCAGCGCCGGCGCGTTCGGGATCTTCGGCTGGGCGCAGGCGCGCGGGCACGACCTCGAGACCGCGCGCACCATGGTGGTCAACATGTTCTGCGTGATGGAGATCTTCTACCTGTTCAGCGTGCGCTACCTGCACGGCACTTCGTTCTCGCTGCGCGGCCTGCGCGGCACGCCGGCGGTGCTGTGGGCGATCGCCGCGGTGGTGCTGGCGCAGCTGGCCTTCACCTACCTGCCGTGGATGCACGCGCTGTTCGACAGCCGGCCGGTGCCGGTGTTCGAAGGCATGGTGATCGTGGCGGCCGGAGCGGCGATGATGGCGCTGCTGGAGATCGAGAAATGGCTGTTGCGCCGGCTCGACGTCTTCGATGAACTGAAGGCCGCGACGCCGGCGGTGGCCGAACCACGAGGAGCGACGACATGAGCGGAGCGAGCGCCGTGCTGCTGGCGACCGACCTGGATTTCCGCTGCGACCGCGCCACCGACCGCGCGATCGCGCTGGCGCGCGGCTTCGGCGGTGCGGCCATCGCCGCGACCGTGGTGGAATCGGCGGAACTGCTGGCGCAGCGGGTGCCGCGGCACGAAATCCCGGCGTGGTACCGGGAGCCGTCGCCGCTGCTCGCGGCCGAGCGCCGGCTGCGCCGCGAGTTCGCGCAGGAGCCCGGCCGCTGGGAACTGCGCGTCGGCGAAGGCCGGGCCGGCGACCATCTCGCGCCGATCCTGGACGGCATCGAGGGCGACGCGCTGGTCGTGACCGGACCGGTGCGCGAAGGCGTGATCGGGCCGACGGTGCTCGGCTCGACCGTCGACCGGCTGCTGCGGCGCGAAGGCACCTCGCTGCTGATGGTGCGCCGGCGCGTGCACGGCGACTATCGCCGCCTGCTGGTCGCCAGCGATTTCTCCGCGCCCTGCCGGCACGCGCTGCTGCGCGCCCGCGCGCTGTTCCCGGCGGCGGCTGTCACCGTGCTGCATGGCTTCCAGGTGCCGATGCTCGGGCTGATGGACAGCTCGCAGGAGCAGGCCATCGCGCAGGCCGCGGCGCAGGCGCGCGAGGAAGGCCGCGCCTTCCTGCGCGAGGCCGGGCTGGAGGACGGCGAGGTCGAGCTGCTGGTCGAGCACGGCGATCCGGCGCGGCTGGTGCAGCAGCACCTGGACACGTTCGAGGACGACCTGGTGGTGCTCGGCACGCACGGGCGCGGCGCGGTGTACGAGCTGGTGGTGGGCAGCGTGGCGCGGCGGATCCTGACGTCGGTGGATGCGGATGCGCTGGTGGTGCGTGGATGACACCGCCGCGCAGAATCGCTCCCTCCCCCGCCTGCGGGGGAGGGCTGGGGTGGGGGCCATCGAAGCCGCAAAAAGCACCCCCCTCCCAACCTCCCCCCGCAAGCGGGGGGAGGGGCTGGAAAACGAGGCCTGAAACACTCCCATGAACAACACCGACAACCTCCACATCCTCCGCAACCGCACCTTCGACGAACTCGCCATCGGCGAGTCCGCCTGCATCGAGCGCACGCTCACATCGCAGGACATCCAGCTGTTCGCAATCCTCTCGGGCGACGTCAATCCCCAGCACCTCGACCCCGACTTCGCTGCCTCCACGCGCTTCGACGGCGTGATCGCGCACGGCATGTGGGGCGGGGCGCTGGTCTCGGCCGTGCTGGGCACGCGCCTGCCCGGCCCGGGCACGGTCTACCTCGGACAGACGCTGCGCTTCCTCGCGCCGGTGAAACCGGGCGACCGGCTCGCGATCGCGGTGACGGTGACCGCGCTCGACCCGGCCACGCGCCGCGTCACCCTGGCCTGCCGCTGCACGCGGCAGGACGGCACGATCGCGATCGAGGGCGAGGCCGAGGTGATCGCGCCCGACGAGCGCATCGAACGCGTGCGCACCGCGCTGCCGGAGATCCGCCTCGACGTCGCCGGCAACGACGGCCTCGAACGCCTGCTCGCGCACGTCGCGTCGCTGGAGCCGATTCGCGTCGCGGTCGTGCATCCCTGCGATGCGCTGAGCCTGTCGGGTGCGCTGGACGCGCGCGACGCCGGCCTGATCGAGCCGGTCTTGGTCGCGCCGCGCGAGAAACTCGAAGCGGCCGCCGCCGAGGCCGGCATCGACCTGTCCGGCCTCGCCATCGAGGACGTGCCGCACAGCCACGCCGCCGCCGCGCGCGCGGCCGAGCTCGCGCGCGAGGGCAAGGTCGAGGCGCTGATGAAGGGCAGCCTGCACACCGACGAGCTGATGTCGGCGGTGGTGGCGCGCGAATCGGGCCTGCGCACCAAGCGCCGCGTCAGCCACTGCTTCGTGCTGCAGACGCCGCACTACCCGCGCCCGTTCATCGTCACCGACGCCGCGATCAACCTCGCGCCGGACCTCGAACAGAAGGCCGACATCGTCCGCAACGCGATCGACCTCGCCCACGTCATCGGCGTGCAGGCGCCGAAGGTGGCGATCCTCGCCGCGGTGGAGACCGTCACCCCGTCGATGCCGGCCACGCTCGACGCCGCCGCGCTGTGCAAGATGGCCGACCGCGGCCAGATCGAGGGCGGCGTGCTCGACGGGCCGCTGGCGTTCGACAACGCGGTGTCGATCGCCGCCGCACGCACCAAGGGCATCGTGTCCGAGGTCGCGGGCCAGGCCGACATCCTCGTGGTGCCCGACCTCGAAAGCGGCAACATGCTCGCCAAGCAGGTGATGTACATGGGCGACGCGGCGAGCGCCGGCATCGTGCTCGGCGCGAAGGTGCCGGTGGTGCTGACCAGCCGCGCCGACGCGCGCGAATCGCGCCTGGCCTCCTGCGCCATCGCGCTGATGCTCGCGCACCGCTACCGCGCCAGCCCGCCGTGAACGCAGTCCGGCCGCCGGGGCTTGACTCTGGACCTCGGTCAAGAGTGCAGACTGGCGATCCCGAACGGAGATCGGCATGTCTACCTTGAGCATCGGACAACTCGCGCAGCGGGCAGGTGTCGCTGTCGACACCGTGCGCTATTACGAGCGCAGCGCATTGCTGTCGCCTGCCAACCGGCTGGCGTCGGGCTACCGCCGCTACGGCGCCGCCGAACTGAAGCGGCTGCGCTTCATCCGCCGCGCCAAGGCGCTCGGCTTCTCGCTGGAGGACGTGCGCGAGCTGCTCTCGCTGAGCGAACGGCGCGACGTCGCCAGGGTGCGGCTCGCGGCGCAGCGCAAGCAGGCGGACATCGAGCGGCGCATCGCCGAACTCGAACGCGTCCGCGACGGCCTGGGCGCGCTGGTGTCGGCCTGTCCGGGGCACGGGCGCGCCGAGGCCTGCCCGATCCTCAACGCGCTCGCCGGGGAGGACGCCGAATGACCGCCGCGCCTTCGCAGGCCCACCCCGGCGGAACGCCCGCGTCCTCCCTGCGTGATCCCGTCTGCGGCATGGCGGTGACGCCGGATTCGCC
>JAFAEU010000469.1 GCA_023423855.1 Pseudomonadota bacterium
CCGTAAAGCGAGCCGAGCACCGCAGCCGGGCGTGGCCGAAGAGGCGCCCATGTTTGAGCGCAGCGAGTTTGGGCGCCGTGCCACGCCCGGCTGCGGTGCTCGGCTCGCTCTACGGCTGGAAACAGCAAAAGCAACGTCAATCGCAAGAGCAACGGCAAGAACGAAGGCAATGACAACGACACGACCGAGAACAACCTTCCGCATGCTGGCGCTTGCTGCCGTGTTCCTGCTCGCCGCCTGCCAGCCGCAAGTCGAAACCCCGGCCGCCGTCGGGGAG
Organism: Pseudomonadota bacterium; assembly: GCA_023423855.1. Taxonomy (GTDB): domain Bacteria; phylum Pseudomonadota; class Gammaproteobacteria; order Xanthomonadales; family Xanthomonadaceae; genus Luteimonas. Next base: position 278 of record JAFAEU010000469.1, read on the forward strand.
GCATCGGCATCCGCCGAACGCCCGATCCCGCGCTTCGAGAGCCGGGACGGCAAGCACGCCCTCATCGTCGACGGCGCCCCGTTCCTGATCCTCGGCGGGCAGGCGCACAACTCCAGCAACTATCCGGCGCCGCTGGAGCAGGTCTGGCCCGCCCTCGATGACCTCGGCGCCAACACGCTGTCGATCTCGATCGCCTGGGAGCAGGTCGAGCCGGAAGAGGGCAGGTTCGACTTCACCTTCGTCGATCACCTGCTGGCGCAGGCGCGCGAACACGACAAGCGCCTGATCCTGCTGTGGTTCGCGACCTGGAAGAACAACGGACCCAACTATGCGCCGCGCTGGGTCAAGCTCGACAACGACCGCTTCCCGCGCGTGGTGCGCGCCGACGGCATGGTGCTCAACTCGCTCTCGCCGCACGCGCCGGCCACGCTCGCGGCCGACAGCAAGGCTTTTGCCGCGCTGATGGCGCACCTGCGCGAGCGCGATCCGCAGCGCACCGTGATCCTGGTGCAGCCGCAGAATGAACCGGGCACCTACGGCAGCGTGCGCGATTTCTCGCCGTTGGCGCAGCGGGCGTTCGACGGTCACGTGCCCGAAGCGCTGCTGGCGCATCTCGGCAAATTGCCAGGTACGTGGTCGGAAGTGTTCGGCGCCGATGCGGACGAAACCTTCCACGCCTGGCACATCGCGCACTACATCAACGAAGTGGCGAAGGCCGGCAAGGCCGAGTACCCGCTGCCGATGTACATCAACGCCGCACTGCGCGGGCCGTTCAATCCCGGACAGCCGGGGCAGTACGCCAGCGGCGGGCCGACCGACAACATGCTCGACGTGTACAAGGCCGCGGCGCCGGACGTCGACCTGCTCGCGCCCGACATCTACATGCCCGAGTACGTGAACTACACCACGGTGCTCGAGCGCTACGCACGCCCGGACAACGCGCTGTTCGTCGCCGAGACCGGCAACGCGCCGGAATACGCGCGCTACCTGTTCGCCGCGCTCGACCACGACGGCATCGGCTGGGTGCCGTTCGGCATGGACTACACGCCCTACGGCAATTTCCCGCTGGGCGTGAAGCGCACCACGCCCGAGACCGTCGCGCCGTTCGCGCTGGGCTTTTCGCTGGTCAACCAGGGCATGCGCGAGTTCGCGAAGGCGGCCTCCGAGGGCAGGTTGCATGGCGTCGCCGAACAGCCGGGCGTGCCCGAACGGCACATCCGCCTGAACGACCGCTGGAACGCGACCATCGCCTACGGCCTGCCGCACTTCTGGTTCCAGGGCGCGGTGCCGGGAAATCCCGAGCCGATCGGCGGCGCGTTGATCGCCGAGCTCGGCCCCGACGAGTTCCTGGTCACCGGCATGCATGCGCGGGTGACGCTGCATCCGGCGGCCGAAGGCGAGGCGCTGATCTACGACCGCGTCGAGGAAGGCCGCTACGTCGACGGCGCCTGGGAGTTCCAGCGCAACTGGAACGGCGACCAGACCGATTACGGGCTCAATTTTTCCGATGCCACGCAGCTGTTGCGCGTGACGCTTGCGACCTATCGCACCACTTCAGACGTCAATCACGAGGAGCACTGACGCCATGACACGACTTTCCCGCTTCCCGCGCCTGCTGGCGCTGCCGTTGGCCGTTTCCCTGGCCGGCTGCGGCGCGCAGGCGGCCTCGAACTGGGAGCGTTCCGATGACGGTGTCGTCGTGCGACCGGCCAGCGAGGGTGCGGCCGGTGTCCGACTGCAGGTGGTCGGCGATCGCATCATCCGCGTCACCGCCGATCCGGACGCCACGTTCGAGCGTTCGAAGAGCCTGATGCGGGTCGAACGCGAGGGCGCGGCGCCCGCCTACGAAGTGACCGAGGCCGATGGCAAGTTGCGCGTGGCCGCGGCCGGCGTGTCGGCGGAGGTTTCGCTCGCCGATGGCCGCGTGGCGTTCTTCGACGCCGACGGCCGGCCGCTGGTGTCGGAGGTCGCGGGCGGGCGCACGTTCGAGGCGACCGAGTTCGAAGGCACGCCCTACTTCAGCATCCGCCAGCGCTTCGAGTCGCCGGACGACGAGGCCTTCTACGGCACCGGCCTGCACCAGCAGGGCTGGATGAACCTCAAGGGCCGCGATGTCGAGCTGCTCCAGCACAACATCGACAACGCGATCCCGTTCCTGGCGTCGAGCCGCAACTACGGCATCCTCTGGGACAACAACGCGATCACCCGCTACGGGGATCCGCGCGGCCTGCGCCCGATCGCGCAGTCGCTCACCCTGTACGACAAGGACGGCAACGAGGGCGCGCTGACCGCGACCTACGCCATCGGCGGCGACGTCAAGCTGGTGCGCCGCGAGGACGAGGTCAACTACCAGTACATCGCCAACCTCGCCAACTTCCCCGATGAAGGCAAGAACCTCGTGCCCGGCGGGCGCAGCGACGTGGTCTGGGAAGGCGAGATCGCCGCGAAGGCCGACGGCCGCCACAGCTTCTCGCTCTACAACAGCGAGTACGCGAAGCTCTACGTCGACGGCGAGCTGGTCATCGACCGCTGGCGCCAGAACTGGAACCCATGGCACCACGAGTTCGCGCTGGAGCTCAAGGCCGGCGAGCGACACGCCATCCGGCTCGAGTGGGACCGCATCGAGCCGGCCTACATCGCCCTGCTCGCGCGCGATCCGCTGCCGGCCGCAGAGGCGCGCGACTTGTCGATCTGGTCCGAGGCCGCGCAGGTGATCGACTACTACGTCGTCGCCGGCAGCGACATGGACGGGGTGATCGCAGGCTACCGCGAGCTGACCGGCAAGGCGGTGCTGCTGCCGAAGTGGTCCTACGGCTTCTGGCAGAGCCGCGAGCGCTACAAGACGCAAGCCGAGCTGACCGACGCGCTGGACGAGTACCGCCGCCGCAAGCTGCCGATCGACGCCATCGTGCTCGACTGGTCGTACTGGCCGGAGGACGCCTGGGGTTCGCACGACTTCGATCCGAAGACCTTCCCCGATCCGGAAGGCATGGTGAAGCACGTGCACGACCAGCACGCGCAGGTCATGATCTCGGTGTGGCCGAAGTTCTACCCGACCACCGAGCACTACAAGGAGCTCGACGCCGCCGGCCACATGTACCACCGCAACGTCGAGGTCGGCGAGGTCGACTGGATCGGCAAGGGCTACCTCAACTCCTTCTACGACCCCTACTCGAAGCAGGCGCAGGACATCTTCTGGCGCCAGGTGAATGACAAGATCAACAGCAAGGGCTTCGACGCCTGGTGGCTGGACGCCAGCGAGCCCGACCTGCACAGCAACATCGACGTCGGCGAGCGCAAGGCGCGCACCACGCCGACCGCACTGGGTCCGTCGGTGGAGTACTTCAACTCGTACCCGCTGCCGCATTCGGAAGGCGTGTACCGCGGCTCGCGCGAGGTCGATCCGGACAAGCGCGTGTTCATCCTCTCGCGCGCGTTCTTCGCGGGCCAGCAGCGCGCCGGCGCTGCGTTCTGGAGCGGCGACATCGTGCCGCGCTGGGACGACTTCCGCGAGCAGATCTCCGGCCTGGTCAACGCCTCGATGGCCGGCGCGCCCAACGTCAGCTTCGACATCGGCGGCTTCTCGCCCGAGCGGCGCTACGAGACGAAGGATCCGGCGCACCTGCCCGAATGGCGCGAGCTCAGCCTGCGCTGGTTCCAGCACGGCGCCTTCGTGCCGATCTTCCGCCTGCACGGCCAGTTCCCCTACCGCGAGATCTGGGAGATCGCGCCCGAAGGCACGCCGCACTACGACAGCTTCGTGCACTACCTCAAGCTGCGCTACACGCTGCTGCCGTACATCTACACGCTCGCGGGCGACACGTACCACCGCGACGGCACGATCCTGCGCACGCTGGCGATGGACTTCCCGGGTGATCCGAAGGTCCGCGACATCGCCGACCAGTACCTGTTCGGCCCGGCCTTCCTGGTCGCGCCGGTGACGACGTTCAAGGCCACCAGCCGCGAGGTCTACCTGCCGGCCGGCGCCGGCTGGATCGACTTCGAGACCGGCAAGCGCTTCGCCGGCGGGCAGACGATCGTCGCCGACGCGCCGCTGCAGCGCATGCCGCTGTTCGTGCGCGCCGGTTCGATCGTGCCGCGCACGGTGGTGCAGCAGTACGTCGACGAGCAGCCGGACGCGCCGCTGACGATCGAGGTCTATACCGGCGCCGACGGCCGGTTCTCGCTGTACGAGGACGGCGGCCGCAGCTACGGCTACGAGCGCGGCGAGTCCAGCCGCATCGCGCTGGAATGGGACGAGGCGAAGGGCGAACTGTCGATCGGCGCGCGCGAAGGCGCGTACCCGGGCATGCCGGCCACGCGCGAGATCCGCGTGCGCTGGGTCGACGGTCCGCGCGGCGACAACGGCGCGCTTGAGCCAGCGGCCGATGCGACCGTGAGCTACGACGGCAGCGCGCAGGTCGTCGCGCGTCCGGCCGCGTGAGGTCGGGCGGGCGCAGCGCATGAGCTTCGATCCGCGCCGACGCCAGGCGCTCAAGGCCGCCGCGCTCGCCGCGGTGGCCGGAGGCGCCGGCGCGACGGGATTCGGTCAAGGGCGCCCCGGCGCCGCCATCGCTCCTCTCCAGACGATGGCGGCGTCCGGTGCTCCTCCTGCCGCGGACGCATCGCCGTGGAGCGCGCTGCGCCTGTGGTATCCGCGTCCGGCCACGCAGTGGGTCGAGGCGCTGCCGCTGGGTAACGGACGCCTCGGCGCGATGGTCTGGGGCGGCGGCAAGCACGAGCGCATCCAGCTCAACGAGGACACCCTCTACGCGGGTGGTCCCTATGATCCGACGCCGCCGGACGCGCTCGCGGCGCTGCCCGAGGTGCGGCGCCTGCTGTTCGCCGGACGCCATGCCGAGGCCGAGGCGCTGGCCAACGCGAAGATGATGGGGCGGCCGCACAAGCAGATGCCCTACCAGCCCCTCGGCGATCTCGTGCTCGACTTTTTCGAGATCGCCGAGACCAACGGCTACCGACGCGAACTCGATCTCGACGCCGCGCTGGCGACCTCCACGTTCGAGGCGCGCGGCCTGCAGCATCGCCGCGAGGTGTTCGCCTCGCCGGTCGACCAGTGCGTCGCGATGCGGCTGTCGGGCGACCAGCCGGGCCGCATCTCGCTGCGTATCGCGCTCGACAGCGACCAGCCATCAAAGGCGATCAGGGCCGATGGCGACGCCGGACTGCTGCTGCGCGGGCGCAACGAACCGGCGTTCGGCGTCGAGGGAAAGCTGCGCTTCGCCCTGCGCCTGCGGGTGCTGCCCACGGGCGGCACGCTGCGTCATCGCGGCGACCGCATCGAGGTGCACGATGCCGACGAGGTGCTGCTGCTGTTGACCGCGGCCACCAGCTACCGCCGCCATGACGACGTCTCCGGCGACCCGGAGGCCATCACCCGCGACCAGCTCGACGCGGCTGCGCGAAGGTTGTGGCCGGCGATGCTCGACGACCACCTCGCCGTGCACCGCGCGTTGTTCCGTCGCGTCTCGATCGACCTCGGCCGCACGCCGCCGGCCGTTGCCGCGCTGCCGACCGACGAACGCGTCGCGCGCTTCGCCGAAGGCGAGGATCCGGAACTCGCCGCGCTCTACCACCAGTTCGGCCGCTACCTGCTGCTCGCCAGCTCGCGGCCGGGCACGCAGCCGGCGAACCTGCAGGGCGTCTGGAACGATCTGCTGCAGCCGCCGTGGGAAAGCAAGTACACGATCAACATCAATACGCAGATGAACTACTGGCCGGCGGAGGCGAACGCGCTGGCCGAGTGCGTCGAGCCGCTGGAGCAGATGCTGTTCGACCTCGCGCAGACCGGCGCGCGCACGGCGCGCGACATGTACGGCGCGCCCGGCTGGGTGGTGCACCACAACACCGACCTGTGGCGCGCGACCGCGCCGGTCGACGGCGCGCAGTGGGGCCTGTGGCCGACCGGCGGCGCCTGGCTGCTGCAGCAGCTGTGGGACCGCTGGGACTATGGCCGCGACCTGGCCTACCTGCGCAAGGTGTATCCGCTGTTCAAGGGCGCGGCGGAGTTCTTCGCCGCGACCCTGGTCGAGGATCCGGGCACCGGCGCGATGGTCACCGCGCCGTCGATCTCGCCGGAGAACGTGCATCCGCACGGCGCCGCGCTGTGCGCCGGCCCGTCGATGGACGCGCAGATCCTGCGCGACCTGTTCGGCCAGTGCATCGAGGCCGCCGCGCTGCTCGGCGTGGACGAAGGCCTCGCCGGACAACTCGCCGCATTGCGCGAACGCCTGCCGCCGCACCGCATCGGCAAGGCCGGGCAGTTGCAGGAATGGCAGCACGACTGGGACATGGAGGCGCCGGAGATCGACCATCGCCACGTCTCGCACCTGTACGCCCTGCACCCATCGAGCCAGGTCAACCTGCGCGACACGCCGGCGCTGGCCGCCGCCGCGCGCCGTTCGCTGGAGATCCGCGGCGACGAGGCCACCGGCTGGGGCATCGGCTGGCGGCTGAACCTGTGGGCGCGGCTGCGCGACGGCGAGCGCGCGATGAAGATCCTGCGCATGCTGGTCAGTCCGTCGCGCACCTATCCCAACCTGTTCGACGCGCACCCGCCGTTCCAGATCGACGGCAACTTCGGCGGCACCGCGGGCATCACCGAACTGCTGGTGCAGAGCTGGGGCGGCACGATCTTCCTGCTGCCGGCGCTGCCCAAGGCCTGGCCGACGGGCGAACTGCGCGGCGTGCGCGTGCGCAATGCGGCGGGCATCGACCTGTCGTGGCGCGACGGCGCGCTGGTGCAGGCGACGCTGCGCAGCGAGCAGGGCGGCGAGTACCGGATCGAACATCGCGGGCGGGAACTGGCGCTTGCGCTCGCGGCAGGAGAATCGGCGGTGCTGCGGCCGGGCCGTCGCGGGTTGGTGCGTGCATGACGACGGCGGGCGACATCGCCGCGATGGCGGACATGGCCGTTTCAGCGGCAACGAATGCCGCGCGGGTTTGTTGCGGTGCAGATGCCATCCGGGAGGCCGATCGGGCTACCCTGTCGCGCCGGATGACAGCGCCGTCATCCGGCATTGAGATCCGTCCGTCATCTCCGCGCAGGCGGGGAG
>JAFAEU010000018.1 GCA_023423855.1 Pseudomonadota bacterium
GAGCTGGACCCAGCGCGTGCCCGACACCGCGCCCAGCGTGCGCAACGGGCGCGCCTTCGCCACCAGCACACCGCCCAGCAGGCCGGCGATGACGATGCGGGCCGGCGTCCACGCCTCGCGCCAGCGCTGGCCGAACGCGGCGCGATGTCCGGTCGTCTGCACGATGCGGCCGTCGACCAGCTGTTCGGCGCGCTCGACCCGCCGCTTGAGTGCTTCGAAATTCATGGCGGCGCCTGCTCCCGCGCCGGCGCGTCGCCCGCCCCGTCCTCGTCGTCGTCCTCGCTGAACAGGCCCAGCTTCGACAGCTGCCGCCGCGTCGCGTGCATCCCGGCATGGTCGAAGAACACCGACACCCGCCAGATCGCCACGCCCATCACCGCCAGGCTCAGCAGCGCCGCGATCGACAGCGACGCCAGCCACGACAGCCCCGACGCCTGCAGCAGCGCGATCAGCGCGCCCATCGACAGCAGCCAGGCCGACGCACCGAAGATGATCGCCACCGCGGTCCACGCCAGCGCGCGTCCCAGCGCGCTGCGCGCGAGCGCCAGGTCGGCCGAGACCAGCCGCCGCAGCGCGCGCCCGGCGTCGAGCGCCGAGTCGAGCGTGGCCCGGCCCTCGGCGCCGATCGCGCGCACGGCCTCGTCGATGCCCGGCGATTCCTGCGCATCCGCCGCTTCGCGGGCCTGCGCGGAATCGCTGGCCGTCTCCCCGGTCACGTCGGGGGCGTCGCTTACTTCTCTGCGCCGCCGCTGCGGGCGAGCTTGGCGATGATCCAGCCGGCGGCGAAGGCGACGCCGAACGAGGCGATCGGGCGCTCGCGGATCAGGTCGGCGGCGCTGTCGATCAGGTCGCGGCCCTTGTCCATCAGCGCATCGACCTGCTCGCGCGCGGCGCCGCCGCCCTCTTCCAGCGCGGCGATGCCGGCCAGCGCGGAATCGGCCAGATCGGCCTTGACCGCGGCGCGACCCGCGCGCAGCTCGTCGCCGGCCACGCCGGCGGCGTTCTTGATCGCGCTGCCGGCGTCGGCGGCGGCGTTCTTGAGGTGGGCACCGGCTTCGCCGAGGTTGCTCTTGACCGTGTCCGTCGAGGTGGGGCTCATCGTCGTCTCCTGCAAAGGGTGGCGCGGGGGCGCCATGGGGAGGACCGGCGCGCGGGCCGGTTTACTCCATGATCAGGTTTCCGGCGCGTCCGCCGCGTGAAATCCGCAGCACCAGTTGCCGCGGATCGTCGGCCAATGTATCGCGGAAACCCGCGAGGTCGCGGAATTCACCGGTATTGGCGGCGAAGATGTAGTCGCCCTCGCGCAGGCCGTTGCGGAAGGCGCGACTGCCCGACTCCACCTTCTCCACCAGCACGCCGCGCGCGTTCGGGTTCTGCCGGCGCACGGCCTCGGGCAGGTCGGCCAGGGTCGCGCCCGCCAGCCGCTCGTCGTAGCTGGCGCCGTCGCGGGCCAGCGCGCGCAGGCGTGCGGTGACGGTCATCGGCTTGCCGTCGCGCAGCACCTCCAGCGTCACCGGCGCGTCCAGCGGCTGCAGGCCCTGGAAGTTGCGCAGCGACACCGGGTCGTCCATCCGCTGGCCGTTGGCCGAGACGATCACGTCGCCGGTGCGCAGCCCCGCCGCGGCCGCGCCGGAATCGCCGTGCACGCGCGTGACCACCACGCCGCGCGGCTCCGACAGGCCCAGGCCCGCGGCCAGGCGCTGGTCGACCGCCTGGGTGTCGACGCCCAGCGTGCCGCGCTGCACGCTGCCGGTGGTCGCCAGCTGCTGCATCACGCCGCGCGCCAGGTCGATCGGGATCGCGAAGCCCAGGCCGATGTTGCCGGCCATGCTGCCGCGCGGGTTGAAGCTGGCGGTGTTGATGCCGACCAGCTCGCCGCGCAGGTTGACCAGCGCGCCACCGGAGTTGCCCGGGTTGATCGAGGCATCGGTCTGGATGAAGTTCTGGAAGCCCACGCCCGGCACGTTGCTGCGGCCCACCGCCGAGACGATGCCCGAGGTGACCGTCTGGCCGACGCCGAAGGGATTGCCCACCGCCACCACGAAATCGCCGACCTCCAGCCGCGACGCGGCACCGAGCGGGATCGCGACAAGGTCCTGCGCCGGGATCCGCATCAGCGCCACGTCGGTGTCGGGATCGGAGCCGATGAACTCGGCCTCCAGCGTGCGCCCGTCGGCCAGCGTCACCGAGACCTCGTCGGCGTTCTCGATCACGTGGTGGTTGGTGAGCACGTAGCCGGCCTGCGCGTCGACGATCACGCCCGAGCCGAGCGAGCGCGCGATGCGCTCCTGCGACAGCTCCGGGAACATGCGGCGGAAGAAGGGATCGTTGCCGAACGGACTCACCTGCCGCTTCTGCGCCGCCTGCACGCTGACCACCGACGGCGTCACCCGCTTGAGCATCGGCGACAGCGAGGGCAGCACCTGGCCGTCGACCGCGGTCGGCAGCGCCGCGACCGTCGGCACCGGCAGGGCGGCGGCGGGCGGAGGATCGGCGGCGCGGGCCGGCGACTGCATGGCGTCGCGGATGGCGGTGGCGGCGAAGCCGCCGAACGCGGCGGCGGCGGCAAGGACGAGCAGGGTCGGGGCTGGACGCATGGTCGGATCGCAGGTTCGGATGACGGGAAGATGGGTGCCGGCGGCACGGCGGGCAAGCCCGGCCCGGGCAACACCGGAAAGGCAGGGCAGTGTCGTTCGTACCGGCTCCATCGAACCTGAATGGGACCGTGCCCCATGTGCGGTTGCAGCAGTTTCCGGATTTGCGCCGCAAGCCGCTGATTCCGGTTGACTTCCGGTTTTCCCGGGCGTAGCTTGGGCCGCGCTCGCCACAACATCTTGGGGTGGAAAGCGCGAACAGGGCCCAAGTAGTGGGGGTTTTGTCCGAAAATCGACCAGTTGGGCCACGGGGCGTCAGGGGGCACCGCGGAATGGATCTACAGGGCGACAACGAAACACCACACATCCTTTCATTTCAGGCGGCGCGGATTCCGTAGCCGCGTTTGGTCGTCGACGCCGTCCACCGCGGCACCGACAGGAACAACAGGCCGGGACACGCATCCGGGCCAGGACAAGGAGACAACGGACGCATGAGCACGGTTCGTCTGGAAGCGGTCAAGCACGGCGAACGGGAGATCCCGATGCAGCCCGCCTCGCAGGACATCTGGGACAAGAAGTACCGCCTCAAGACCAAGCACGGGGTGGCGGTCGATGCCGACATCGACGGCACCTACCAGCGCGTGGCCAAGGCGCTGGCCGAGGCCGAGGCCACGCCCGAGAAGCAGAAATACTGGAACGACCGCTTCCTGTGGGCGCTGCGCCGCGGGGCGATCCCCGCCGGCCGCATCACCTCCAACGCCGGCGCGCTCGAGCACAAGCCGGCCACCAGCACGATCAACTGCACCGTCTCGGGCACCATCACCGACTCGATGGACGGCATCCTCGACAAGGTCCACGAGGCCGGGCTGACGCTCAAGGCCGGCTGCGGCATCGGCTACGAGTTCAGCACCCTGCGCCCGCGCGGCGCCTTCGTCGCCGGCGCCGGCGCCTACACCTCCGGTCCGATGTCCTTCATGGATATCTACGACAAGATGTGCTTCACCGTGTCCTCGGCCGGCGGCCGCCGCGGCGCGCAGATGGGCACCTTCGACGTCTCCCACCCCGACGTGAAGGACTTCATCCGCGCCAAGCGCGAGGACGGCCGCCTGCGCCAGTTCAACCTCTCGCTGCTGATCACCGACGGCTTCATGCAGGCGGTGGAGGACGACGGCGACTGGCCGCTGGTGTTCCCGGTCAGCGACAAGGAAGCCGGCGACATCGACCTGTCCAACGCCGACCAGGTGGTCTGGCGCGACTGGCCGCACAGCAACGGCTACATCGCCCGCGACGACGGCATGGTCGCCTGCAAGGTCTACGGCCACATCAAGGCCCGGCACCTGTGGGACATGATCATGGTCTCGACGTACGACTACGCCGAGCCGGGCTTCATCCTGATCGACAAGGTCAACGAGATGAACAACAACTGGTGGTGCGAGAACATCCGCGCCACCAACCCCTGCGGCGAACAACCGCTGCCGCCCTACGGCGCCTGCCTGCTGGGCTCGGTCAACCTGACCAAGTTCGTGCGCGACCCGTTCACCGACAAGGCCTCCTTCGACTGGGAGGAATACAGGGAAGTCGTGCGCGTGTTCACCCGCATGCTCGACAACGTGGTCGAGGTCAACGGCCTGCCGCTGCCGCAGCAGCAGGCCGAGATCATGCGCAAGCGCCGCCACGGCATGGGCTTCCTCGGCCTGGGCAGCACCGTGACCATGCTGCAGATGAAGTACGGCTCGGAGCCGAGCTGCGAATTCACCGAGCGCATCGCCCGCGAGATGGCCGTCGCCGGCTGGGAGATGGGCCTGGCGCTGGCCCAGGAGAAGGGCGCGGCGCCGATCATGCACGAGGAGTTCGAGGTCAGCGCCGAGATGCTGCGCAAGCGCCCGGAGATGGCGAAGGACGGCTGGCGCCTGGGCCAGAAGATCGAGGGCAAGGTTCTGCACGCGCGCTACAGCCGCTACATGCAGAAGGTGGCCGAGGTCGCCCCGGAGCTGGTCGACAACCTCGCCGAGACCGGCGCCCGCTTCACCCACCACAGCTCGATCGCGCCCACCGGCACCATCTCGCTGTCGCTGGCCAACAACGCCTCCAACGGCATCGAACCCTCGTTCGCGCACCACTACAGCCGCAACGTGATCCGCGAGGGCAAGAAGACCAAGG
>JAFAEU010000279.1 GCA_023423855.1 Pseudomonadota bacterium
CTCGCTGTACTGCGCGGTGATCGTCAAGCAGGTCGACGAGAAGACGCGCGGCAAGACCAGCGTCAACGACCTGCTGCGCGGGCTGGCGGACTGACGGCAACGTCCTCTCCCACGAGGGGCCACGAACATCGATGGAGGCGGGAAAGACGATGACGACGCTGTATGGCCTGAAGAACTGCGACACCTGCAGGAAGGCGCGCAAGTGGCTCGACCGCTTCGGCGTCGCCCACGCATTCGTCGACTACCGCGACGAGCCGCAGTCGCCGGACACGCTGGCCGCATGGGCGCAGCAGGCCGGCGGCTGGGACGCGCTGGTCAACAAGTCTTCGACCACCTGGCGCAACCTGCCGCCCAACCGCAAGGCGCCGGGCTCCGAACCGGAATGGAAGCTGCTGCTGCGCGAGCATCCGCAGCTGATCCGGCGCCCGGTAGTGGTGACCGACGATGGCGTGGTGACGCAGGGGTTCAGCGACAACGGCTTCAAGAAGCGGTTCGGAATCTGAGTGGCCCTCAAGGCTGTCATCCCGAGTGCAGCGAGGGATCGCCACGCATGGCGCTTGCCGGAAGGCAGATCCCTCACTGCGTTCGGGATGACAGTTCCGCAGCCACCGTCCCGTCCGCCACGCCTCGTGATGCATTGTCATCCCGAACGCAGTGAGGGATCTTCTTTTCCAGTGCGCGGGACAAGACGCATCGACCGCCCTTCGACCGTCGAAGGGCGCTCCCGCAACGCCCCCCGACCGGACCTGGAGCGGCAACCGTGAGTGATGTCCTCGACCTGGCCTGCGAACTGATCTCGCGTCCCTCGGTGACGCCGGACGATGCCGGCTGCCAGCCCCTGGTCGCGACGCGGCTCGAGCATGCGGGATTCCAGGTCGAATCGTTGCGCCATGGCGAGGTCGACAACCTCTGGGCCACGCACGGCAGCGGCGGGCCGGTGCTGGCGCTGCTGGGCCATACCGACGTGGTGCCGCCGGGACCGATGGACGCCTGGACCAGCGATCCGTTCACGCCGACCGTGCGTGACGGCGTGCTCCATGGCCGCGGCGCCGCCGACATGAAGGGCAGCGTGGCCGCGTTCGTGATCGCGCTCGAGCGGTTCGTGGCCGCGCACCCCGACCATCCGGGCACGGTTGCGCTGCTGTTGACCTCGGACGAGGAGGGTGACGCCATCGACGGCGTGCGCCGCGTCGCCGCCACGTTCCGCGAACGCGGCACGCGCATCGACTGGTGCATCACCGGCGAACCGTCCTCGACCGAGCGCCTCGGCGACCTGCTGCGCGTCGGCCGCCGCGGCAGCCTCTCGGCCACCCTCACCGTGCGCGGGGTGCAGGGCCACGTCGCCTATCCGCACAAGGCGCGCAACCCGATCCACCTCGCCGCGCCGGCGCTGGCCGAACTGGTCGCGCGCGCCTGGGATGAGGGCTACGAAAGCTTCCCGCCGACCAGCCTGCAGGTGTCCAACATCCACGCCGGCACCGGCGCCAACAACGTCATTCCCGGCGAGCTGCAGGTGCTGTTCAACCTGCGCTACAACCCGCTGTGGGATGCAGCGAAGCTGGAAGCGGAGATCGCCGCGCTGCTCGACCGGCACGGGCTGGACCACACCCTGCGCTGGCATCGCAGCGGCGAACCCTTCCACTGCCCCGAGGGCCCGCTGCGCGCGGCCGCGCGCGAGGTGCTGGCCGGCTTCACCGGCGTCGCGCCCGAGGAAAGCACCGGCGGCGGCACCTCGGACGCGCGCTTCATCGCGCCGCTGGGCGCGCAGTGCATCGAGGTCGGCCCGGTCAACGCCAGCATCCACCAGGTCGACGAGCACGTGCGCGTGGCCGACCTCGAGGCGCTGCCCGGCCTGTACCTGGCGCTACTCGAACGCCTGCTGCAGTAGGAGCGACTTCAGGGAACCTCTAGAACTGTCATTTCGAGCGTAGCGAGAGGCGCTTTACAACGGCGAAGCCGGTCAATCCAAGCGCTTGATAAAGCAAGATTTCTCACTGCGTTCGAAATGACAAATCCGGGATTTCCGGAAGTTCCCTTCAGGTGCGATCGCGGGATCGCGCCTGAAGGCGCTCCTGCGAGAATCGAAGGTTGCGACCGCAACGGTTGCCAAGGCCCGCGTGAACCGTTAGCGTCACCTCCCATGCATCGCCTGCCGCCTATCGCCAACAATGCCAACCGCAACAATCGCGGCACGAACCATCGTGCGCGGCTGCGGGCCCGCGCATAGGCGAAGCGACAAGCGCCAGACATCGAAGCCCGCGCCGAAAGGCGCGGGCTTTTTCGTGTGTGCAGTCGATACGCCCTCCCCCGCCTGGGGGGAGGGCCAGAAAAACCAGGCCCTTTCCCGCAATCGGAGTTTCCCCGCATGTGTTCCATCTTCGGCATCTTCGGGCTGCAGCCCGGCGACGACGTCCAGGCACTGCGACGGCAGTCGCTGGAGCTTTCGCAGAAGCAGCGCCATCGCGGTCCCGACTGGAGCGGCGTGTACCACGACGACGGCGCCATCCTCGTGCACGAGCGCCTGG
>JAFAEU010000046.1 GCA_023423855.1 Pseudomonadota bacterium
GTCCTCGATCGCGCGACGCAGCGGTCGTGCGCCCAGGTCCGGGGTGAAGCCGCGGTCGAGCAGGAATTCGATCGCCGACGGCTCCCATTCCACCGCCCAGTCGCGGTTGCGCAGTCCGCGGCGCTCCAGCGCGCGCGCCAGTTCCTTGTGCAGGATGCCGCGCATCGCCGTGCGATCGAGCGGGCGGAACAGCACCACGCGGTCGAGCCGGTTGATGAATTCGCGGCGGAAGGTCTCGAACAGCGCCTTCTCCACCGCGCCGCGCGAATAGCCGCCGGCGCTGGCGGTGAAGCCCGGTCCGGCGCCGCGGGCGATGGTCGAGCCGACATTGCTGGTGAGGATGATGATGCTGTGGCGGAAGTCCGCGGTATTGCCGTGCTGGTCGCCGAGCCGGCCATCGTCGAACACCTGCAGGAACAGGTCCCAGACGTTCGGGTGCGCTTTCTCGAACTCGTCGAGCAGCACCACCGAGAACGGCTGTTCGCGGATGCGCGAGACCAGCGAACGCGCGCCGTCCTCGGTGCGCCCGCCGGCGATCAGGCGCCAGGCCGAATCGGGCGCCTGGTACTCGCTCATGTCGAGCCGCAGCAGGCGCTCGTCGCTGCCGAACAGCAGCTCGCCCAGCGCCTTCGCCAGCTCGGTCTTGCCGGTGCCGGTGGGGCCGGCGAACAGGAATACGCCGATCGGGCGGCGGCTGTCGGTGAGCCCGGCCTTGAGCATCGCGATGCGGTCGACGAGGCATTCGACGGCTTCGTCCTGTCCGACCACGCGCTTGCGGAACACGTCGCGCAGGCGGTCGAGCGGCAGGCGCTGGCGCTGGTCGATGACTTCCATCGGCATGCCGCTGCGCTGGCCCACCGCGACCAGCAGCGCGTTGCCGTCGATCGGCAGCGCCGGCGGTTCCTGCTGCAGCGCGAGCGACAGCGTGTCGTCGAGCAGGCGCAGGCTGCGCCCGGGCTCGTGCTGGTCGGGGAAGTACTGCGCGGCGATCCGCAGCGCCTCCGACAGCGTGCCGGCGTCGACCACGTTGCGACCGCAGCGTTCGGCGGCGGCGTGCGCCCACTGGGCGGCGACGTCGGCCAGCGCCGCGCCGTCGGCCGGGGCCAGCGCGTGCGCATCGAACAGGCGCGCCGCCCCCGGGCGCGCCAGCAGCAGCTTCGCGTGCTGCTGCGGCGTGATCTCGCCGACCAGCAGCAGTTCGCCGCGCTCGATCGCGGGAAGCACGAGGTCGAGGATGCCGCGCGGATCGTTCGAATGGCTGCCCTTGTGCAGCAGGTCGAAGAAGTCCGGCACGCGCCACAGCGCCTGCCGGCGATGCAGCACGGCGAGCATCTCGCGCAGGCGGCCTTCCAGTTCGCCGATGTACTTCTGGCCGGCGAGCACGTCCGCGGCGGAGGCCTCGAACAGCAGCCAGCCTTCGTCGTGCAGCCGCGTGCAGAGCAGGTCGAGCAGGGTGGACTTGCCCACGCCGGGCTCGCCGACCAGCAGCAGCGGGCGCGGCGCCGGCGCATCGAGCAGGCCGTGCAGTTCGTCGACCGCGTCGTGCAGTGCGTCGTACCCGAACCGGGGCGACGGCGACGCCCGCAGGCCAAGCCGGCCGATGCCGCCCAGCACGCGGCGCTCGCGGTGCGCGGCGAGCGCGGACGCGACCACGGCGATCGACGGCTGCAGCACCGGTTCCTGGAAACGCTCGAGCGTGGTCTTCAGTTCCCCGAGCTGCGCCTCGTCCGCCTGCGCGGGGGCCACGGGCTGCGCGTCGCCCGCGGGCACCGTGGATGCCCAACGCAGGTAGCGGCGGAAGTCGTCGCGGAACCCGCCGTAGTCCCACCACCATTCGCGCGCGGCCATGGCCACGTCGGGCAGCGTGGCGGCGTCCGGCAGCGTCTGCAGGTATTCAAGCACGAAATGCAGCGCATAGGCGCCCAGCTGCGGCGCGGCCGCCGCGACCTTGCGCGGATCGACATCGCCGCGCCGTCGCAGCGCCGCGCCCGCCATCGACGGCAGCACGTAACCCTGGCTGGTCAGGCACTCGAGCACGCGTCCGGCGCTGAAGGCGTCGCCGGCGAGCAGGGCCACGCCGTCGTTGAACGGCTGGCGCTGGAGCAGGTCGGCGGGGCGCTGGATGGCGTCGTCGTTGCCCTCGATTTCGCGCTTGAGGGCCTGCAGCCGGTCCTCGTGGGAGCCTTGGTCCACGGGCGCGGCATCCTCGCCGGTCGCGTTCCCGGCCGCGACCGCGGGCGCGGATTCACCGGTGCGCCGGCCCCGCGACCACGCAAGCATTCCCAACGCCCCGGCGATCGCGCCGACGGCGAAGACAAAGAACTCCATGCACGGCCCCCGTCTGTCGTTGGCGCAAGTCTAGACGGGGTTCGCGCTCAGGACAGCGCCTTCAGCCGATACAGCGCCTCCAGCGCCTGCTTCGGCGTGAGCTCGTCCGGGTCGATCGAGGCCAGCGCCTCCAGCGCCGCCGACGAGGTCGCGAACAGGCCGAACTGCTGCGGCTGGTCGATGCGCTCGGCCGACATCGGCGCCGTCGCGGCACCGTCGTGGCCGCGTTGTTCGAGTTCGGCCAGGCGGCCGCGCGCGTCGCGGATCAC
>JAFAEU010000117.1 GCA_023423855.1 Pseudomonadota bacterium
GTGTTGGGGAAACCCTGCCGGACCCTACGGCGGCAGGTCGAACAGCAGCACATCGGCGACGTCGTCGCCGGCGCCGGTCAGCCGCAGGCTGCCCTGCTCCCCGGACATGCCGAGCGCGTCGCCGGCCGAGAGCGCGCCGCCATCCGCGCTCACCGCGCCCTGGACCACATGCAGCCAGTACAGCCGCGCGGGATCGAGCGCGTGCTCGACCGACGCGTCCCGCGCCAGCCGCACGCCGCGCATCCAGGCCTGCTGGCGGATCGCGAGGCTGCCGTCGCCACCGTCGGGCGAGGCCAGCGTGGCCCAGCGGCCTTCGCGCTGCAGCGGGTCGAACGCGCGCTGGTCGTAGTCCGGCGGCGCGTTCACGCGGTCGGGCATGATCCATATCTGCAGGAAGTGCACCGGTACGCCATCGCCGCCGTTGTACTCGCTGTGCTCGATGCCGCTGCCCGCGCTCATCCACTGCACTTCGCCCGGCCGCAGCACACCGCTGCTGCCGGTGCTGTCGCGGTGCGCGAGTGCGCCGCTGATGACATAGCTGAGGATCTCCATGTTCGCGTGCCGGTGCGGCGGGAAGCCGCCGCCCGGCGCCACGCGATCCTCGTTGATCACGCGCAGCGGCCCGAACCCCATCCACTTCGGCTCGTGGTAGTGGCCGAACGAGAACGTGTGCCGGCTGTCGAGCCAGCCGGCGTCGACGTGCCCGCGCTCGCCGGAGGGTCGGACGATGCGCATCGCCCGGGCTCAGCCCGCGGCGTCGGCTTCGGGCGCCGCCACCGATGCCTCGGTGGTGATGCGCAGTTGCACCTCGTCGCTGACGTTCGGCGCGTAGGCGCCCACGCCGAAGTCGCTGCGCTTGATCGTGGTGGTGGCGTCGAAGCCGGCGGTTGCGCGCTTGAGCATCGGATG
The DNA here is from genome assembly GCA_023423855.1 of Pseudomonadota bacterium. Classification (GTDB taxonomy): domain Bacteria; phylum Pseudomonadota; class Gammaproteobacteria; order Xanthomonadales; family Xanthomonadaceae; genus Luteimonas. Next base: position 910 of record JAFAEU010000117.1, read on the forward strand.
CTCGCCGAAGCGGTTGATCGTCACGTCCAGCACCACCGGATGGGTGTTGTCCTTGATCGTGAGGTCGCCGGTGACCTTCAGGCTGTTGCCGCCGGCGGATTCGACCGACGTGCTCCTGAACGTCGCGACCGGGAACTTCGCCGCGTCGAAGAAGTCGGCGCTGGACAGATGCTCGTTGAAATCGGTGGCGAACGAGACCAGGCCCGACAGCGGCAACGTCACCTCCACCGACGAGGCGCCGACGTTGTCGGCGTCGTAGACGATCGTGCCCTCGACCTGGCCGAAGTTGGCGACCGGGTTGGAGAAGCCGAAGTGGTTCCACTGCGCGACGACGTTGGTGTGGCTCGGATCGATGACGTAGGTGCCGGACACGCCCTCGATCGGGGCCTCGGCGGGCGCGGCCGCTTCCGGCGCGGCGGGCGCGGCCTCGACGGCGGCTGCCGGCGGTTCGGTCGGCTTGCAGGCGGCGATGGCCAGCGTCAGTGCGAACGGGAGCAGCAGGAGTTTGGTGGCGTGCTTCATGGTCATTGCCTCTTGAATGCGGGTGGGTGGATCACTCCGGCGCGGATTCGGCCTGCGCCTCGGTGGTGATGCGGATCTTCACTTCGTCGCTGACCGCGGGCGCGCCGCGGCCCAGTCCGAATTCGCTGCGCAGCACCGTGGTGGTGGCATCGAATCCGATGGTCGGCCGGTTGTTGCGCGGGTGCGGGCCGTCCTTGTTCAGCGCCACGTCCAGCACCACCGGGCGCGTGGCGTCCTTGATCGTGAGCTCGCCAGACACCTTCAGCCTGCCCTCGCCCGCCGCTTCCACCGAGGTGCTGCGGAAGGTGGCGACCGGGAATGTCTCGACCTCGAAGAAATCGGCGTTGCGCAGGTGTTCGTCGAAGCGCGCGACGTGCGAGTTCAGGCCCGACAGCGGGATCGTGACCTCGACCGACGAGGCCGACACGTCGTCGGCGTCGTACACGATCGTGCCCTCGACCTGGCCGAAGTGCGCAGTGGGGTTGGAAAAGCCCAGGTGGTTCCACTGCGCGATCACGTCGGTGTGGGTCGCATCGATCGTGTAGGTCAACGGCGTCGCGGCGGCGGACGTGGCGAACGCGCCCAGCGCGAGTCCGAATGCGAGGCGGGCCAGGGATCGTGCCATGGAAGCTCCTTGCGGGACGGAGGCGGGGCGGAGGGGCGTGGACAGGCTCATTCGATGCGCGCGGCTTCGTCGAACGACAGCCGCGGCGAGCGCGGGAAGATCGCCGACGCATCGCCCTTGCCGAGGTTGACCAGCACGTTCGACTTGATCGACGTACCCTTGAAGAAGGCCTCGTCGACCTTGTCGGTGTCGAAGCCGGACATCGGCCCGGCATCGAGCCCCAGCGAGCGCGCGGCCAGGATCAGGTAGGCCGCCTGCATGCTGGAGCCGCGCAGCGCAACGCGATACAGCCGCTCCTCCGGCGAACCCTCGAACCACGACTTCGCGTCCACATGCGGGAACAGCACCGGCAGCTTGTCGTAGAACGCCATGTCGTAGCCGACGATCACCGTGACCGGCGCGGCCAGCGTCTTGGCATGGTTGCCCTCGCTCAGCGCCGGCCCGAGCTTCTCCTTCGCCTCGCGCGACTTCACGAACACGAACCGCGCCGGGCAGGAGTTGGCCTCCGTCGGGCCGAGCTTCACCAGGTCGTAGAGCCGGCGCAGCGTGGCATCGTCGATCTCGCCGGAGAACGCGTTGTGGGTACGGGCGGTGCGGAACAACTGGTCGAGCGCGGCATCGGACAGCGTGTCGGTCATCGGACGTCCTCGGCGGGAAGGGAAGGCGGAAAGCGTGCAGTGTAGAGTTCCATGAACGACGTTCAGCCGCGGTCACCGGAACGGATGATTACAAATTTGGAACGAGCCTGCGCCGCGGGCATCAATTCCCCCCAAATCTGGTCCCTCAGCGACGGCCGCGCCGGAAACGCGCGGCAGGCCGACGCGCTGGCCGACGCCCTCGGCGGCGCGGCGCGCACGCTGTCGCTCGCGCCG
>JAFAEU010000128.1 GCA_023423855.1 Pseudomonadota bacterium
CCCCTGGCGCTTGCGGATACCTGCACGGGGCGGCGGATTCCAAGGCATGACGATCCACGCCCCTCGAGCGTGACGCATCACATCGCGCTGGTGCACGGACGTCCCCGCGTGCCGCGCCGGGAAGCACATTGCCCGGCGTTCCCCGCGGCGCCGACGATGCACCGGCGCTGAGGCGACCCGGAAGAAGCCGGCTTCTCCGCCCCTCGCATCGACGCCAACCCCGCCTGTAGCGCGGTCAGGTTCCGGGCTTTGCCGGCAAGGGCATGCGCAACAGGTAGTAGCCGACGAGGCGATCCGCGGCGGGCGGATCGACGTTCGCCAGCCCCACCACCACGACGCCCAGGTCCGGATAGACGCGGAGGTCGCCGTTCATGCCGGGCGCGCCACCGGCATGGCCGAACATGCGCACGCCCTCCTGCTCGCGCACCATGAAACCGTAGCCGTACCACGGCGTCTGGTTGCGCGTGGCCTCGGCCAGCAGTTCCGGCGACAGCAGCTTGCCCGCGAGCAAGGCGCGCGCGAACTTCAGCAGGTCGCCCACGGTGCTGTAGCCGCCTCCGGCCGCCGTGCCGCGGTAAGGCAGGGTGTCGGCCGCGTCGATCCACGCCCCGTCCTTGCGCATGTACGCGACCGCGCGCCCCGGCACCGCCACGTCTTCGGGCAGCGAACCGCTGTCGCGCATGCCGGCGGGCGCGAACACGTGCGCGTCGACGTAGTCGTAGTACGACTGCCCGCTCACGCGCTCGATGATCGCGCCGAGCAGCAGGAAGCCGTAGTTCGAATAGCGCTGCTCCGTGCCCGGAGGATGCGTCGGCCCGCGCGCACCGAACAGGCGCACGTAGTCGTCGTGCGTCTTCAGCGACAGCCGCTGCGCGTCGAACTCGGGCCCGAAGAAATCGCCGGTGCCGCCCGAGTGCGTCAGCATTTGCCGGATCGTCACTTTCGCGATCTCCGCATTCGGGTAGCCGGGCAGGTACTGGCCGACCGTCCCGTCCAGCGACAGCTTGCCGGCCTGCACCAGCTGCAGCGTGGCGACCGCGGTGAACATCTTGTTCATCGAACCGATGCGGAATTTCGTGTCCGGCGCGACCGGAACGGCCGCGGTATCGCCAGCGCGGTTCCATGCACGCCGCAGCAGCACCTCGTCGCCGTTGGCGACCAGCAATACGCCGGAGAACGCATCCTTCGCAGCCTGCTCGTCGGCTTTCGCCACGAGCGCGTCGATGGCGCCCCCGGCCGTCATTCGCGGAACCCGCAGGTCCTCAGGCGGATCGATCGGGCGGATGCCGAAGCGCGCCGGTTCCCCGGGCGTCACGATCATCTCCATGCGCACGACCGTGTCGGATTCCAGTTCCTGCAGCAGCGCATGCGCCGTGCCCGGTTCCGACGGCTCGCGCCGCACCAGCCGGAATCCGCCGGTTTCGGCATGCAGCTCCAGCAGCCCGTCCACGTCCATTCCCGGCTTCCAGCGGTCGCGGAAGGCTTCCAGCGGCGCGCGTTCGCCGGAGTTGAAGGCCTCCAGCCAGGCGTCCAGCGCCCGCCGGGCCGGATCGGCGACCGATTCGAGGGTGGGGGCCGGATCGGCGAACGGCGCAGAAGGCGATTGCGCCAGCAGCGTCAGCGGAAGGCAACAGGCTATGAGCAGGGCGAGGGCACGGGGCATGGCAGCAGTTCTGGAGGGGCCAGATCAACGGGATACAGCCAAAGGACAATTAGTTGCGGAAGGAGTATTTCGAGGCCGGATTGCACCCGCTTGTGCAGCCTACCTTTGCGAAGGGAAATGAACATGGCCCGATTCCGTGCCGACGTTCGAGGGCGGCGGGTGGGTCGCCGGGATGGGGGTTGTTGCGCCGCCGCAGGGGCAGCTATCGAAAGTGACTCCGTTCCTCTGACTCCGATCTTTTGGTGAAATTTTCAACCATGGGGACGCATTCTTACCATGGGTAGCGGTTTGGGAGCATGGCGCGGGAACGGCTCGGGGTTGGCAAAGTAGGCGCGATATGCCCTGACAGCATGACTAGGCAGGTATTCCGGTGCATGAGGCAAAGTCTGGCGCTTTGTCCTGCTTCGCATTCCGCTTTTTGCAGCCCCGGCACCCGCCAGCTAACCTGGACTCGGGAAACACATGGGGAGCGGACGCATGGCCACCGGAGAGGACTGGTCGCAACTGGAAGTCGAGGCCTGCGTTGCCGACTACCTCCAAATGCTGGCGCTTGAGCTCAACGGCCAGCGCTTCAACAAGAGCGAGCGCATCCGTGCGCTGAGGGAACGCCTTGATGGACGCAGTCAGGCGTCTGTCGAGTACAAGTACCGGAATATCAGCGCGGTCATGCAGGAGCTGGGCTGGCCGACCGTGAGTGGCTACAAGGCGCTGGAGAACTATCAATTGCTGTTGCTGGAGGTGATCGAAGCGCACCTGCAGACCAACGCGCCGTTGCAGGCGGCGGTAGAAAACGCCGTGCAGCGCCCCGCTGCCATGGCGGAACTTGCGTCCAATGCCCAGCCTTGGGTCCCGATGCCGAAACCCACCTCGGCCAAGGAGATGCCGCCGGACTATGCGCCCCGCTTCTCCGCTGCCCGTCGCGACTATCTCGCGCAGGAATCTCGCAATCGATCACTGGGCAAAGCCGGTGAACTTTTCGTGCTGGAACTGGAAGCCCAACGCCTGCACACGGCCGGCAAGAAGATTCTCGCAAACCGTATCGAGCACGTTGCAACCACGCAAGGTGATGGCCTAGGCTTCGATGTGCTGTCGTTCGAAGATGACGGTCGCGAACGATTGATCGAAGTGAAGACCACCGCCTTCGGTGAACTAACCCCGTTCTATGTAAGCCGTAACGAATTAGCGCGATCAAATGTCGATGCAGATCGCTATCAGCTCTATCGGGTATTCGACTTTCGCGACCGACCAAGAGTCTTCAGTCTGCCCGGAGCAATAACCACGTACTGCCGCATGGATCCTGTGTCATACCTAGCCCAATTGGCCTCGTGATCTGTCGGGGTATGGAAAACCGAATCGGAAAACGAACCTGAATCGCGTTTTCGCAATCGATCTTAGTTCCTGAGATGCATCCGAGCCATGCTGTGACCACCTTCTTCCGGTGGTCGAAACTCCGCTCTTTGCATTCAGTCTCTGTCCAATGAACGACAGCTTTATCCAAGAAGACGACTTGTGGGAAAACTGGGGTGTAATCCAGAATCCAAGCGGCGATCTATTCGATCATCAAGACGTCAAGGACAAACCAATCCATCACGTATGGACGATTGTAGAATCTGGCAATAGCGAGGATGGAAGCTGGTATGCAGCTCCCGGAATCCACTACGTCAATCGGCTCGGTTACATCCTGACTCGTAAACCATGGACAGACTTTTGTCGGGATGCAATCTACTTTCTTGATGACTTTCAAAGAGACAATAGGGATCTCGGATAAGGATGCATGAAGAGAAGATGGTTGAGCCAGAATGGCTGCGTGACTTTGATGTTGCGATGAAATCACTGTTTTCCATCGACCACATCGATGCAGGCCTCGGGAACGAACACTTAGCACGTTACGCCGATCTTCCTGCACGAGACGCGGCTCTACAGTTCGGTGAGGACTATGATTTGCAGCGCATAGATATTGGATGGCGCTGACAAGCCATATGCGACCAAAACAAAGGCGGCCAATGGCCGCCTTTGTTTTCCCTTACCTGCCTATAGCACCCTCTCCCGCAAGTAGGAGAGGAAATATCAGCGACGCAAATCTTCAAACGCCGATCGGATTCGGCTTCTCCTGATCCAGCTTGTAAAGCTTGATCGCCCGCGCCGCATCCTTCGCCGTCATCTTCCCGTCCTTCGCCAGCGCATCGATCGCGGCATGCGCGATGTAGTAGCGGTCCACCTCGAAGTGGCGACGCAAATTCGCTCGGGTGTCGCTGCGGCCGAAGCCGTCGGTGCCGAGCACGGTGTAGGTGCGCGGGATGAAGGCGCGGACCTGGTCGGTGAAGTTGCGCACGTAGTCGGTGGCGGCGACCACGGGGCCGGCCGGGCGGCTTTCGATGCACTCGGTCACCCAGGCCTTGCGCGGGGCCTTGGCTTCGGGATGCAGGCGGTTCCAGCGCTCGACGTCGTAGCCGTCGCGGCGCAGTTCGGTGAAGCTGGGGCAGGACCAGACGTCGGCGGTGACGCCGAAGTCCTTGTCCAGCAGTTCGGCGGCGAAGATCGCCTCGCGCAGGATGGTGCCGCTGCCGAGCAGCTGCACGCGCAGCTCGCCCTTCTTCGGCTTGCCGGCGTCCTTGAGCAGGTACATGCCCTTGATCACGCCCTCGGCCGCGCCTTCGGGCAGGTCGGGGTGCGGGTAGTTCTCGTTCATCAGGGTCAGGTAGTAGTACTCGTCCACCTGCTCCTCGATCATGCGCTGCATGCCGTGCTGCAGGATCACCGCGACTTCGCCGGCGAAGGTCGGGTCGTAGCTGCGGCAGTTGGGGATGGCGCCCGAGAGCAGGTGCGAGTGGCCGTCCTCGTGCTGCAGGCCCTCCCCGTTGAGCGTGGTGCGGCCGGCGGTGCCGCCGAGCAGGAAGCCGCGCGCACGCATGTCGGCCGCCTGCCAGGCGGCATCGCCCACGCGCTGGAAGCCGAACATCGAGTAGTAGATGTAGAACGGCAGCAGCTGCAGGTTGTTGGTGGAGTAGCTGGTGGCCGCGGCCATCCACGAGGCGAACGCGCCGGCCTCGGTGATGCCTTCCTGCAGCACCTGGCCGGTGGAGTCCTCGCGGTAGTACATCAGTTGGTCGCGGTCGACCGGCTTGTACTTCTGGCCTTCCGGGGCGTAGATGCCGATCTGGCGGAACAGGCCCTCCATGCCGAAGGTGCGGGCCTCGTCGCAGACGATCGGCACCGCGCGCGGGCCGACCTGCTTGTCGCGCAGGATGATGTTGAGCGACTGCACGAAGGCCATCGTGGTCGACATCTCGCGCTCGCCGGTGCTCTTGAGCAGGCGGTCGAAGGCTTCGAGCTTCGGGGTGGCAATCTTTTCGTCGGCCTTGCGGCGGCGCTGCGGCAGGAAGCCGCCCAGCGCGTTGCGGCGCTCGAGCAGGTACTGCACTTCCTCGGACTTCTCGCCGGGGTGGTAGAACGGGATGTTGCCGTCCTTGAGCTGGTCGTCGTCGACCGGGATCTTGAAGCGGTCGCGGAAGGCGCGCACCGCGTCGTCGTCGAGCTTCTTGGTGTTGTGGGTGGGGTTGAGCGCCTCGCCGGCGCTGCCCAGGCCGTAGCCCTTCACCGTCTTGGCGAGGATGACGGTGGGCTGGCCGGTGGTCTTCATCGCGGCGTCGTAGGCGGCGTAGACCTTGTGCGGGTCGTGGCCGCCGCGGTTGAGGCGCCAGATGTCGTCATCGGAGAGGCTGGCGACCATCGCCAGCGTCTCCGGCGTCTTGCCGAAGAAGTTCTCGCGGGTGTAGGCGCCGCCGAAGGCCTTGCAGTTCTGGTATTCGCCGTCGACGGTTTCCATCATCACCTTCTTGAGCAGGCCCTGGTGGTCCTTGGCCAGCAGCGGGTCCCAGTAGCTGCCCCAGATGGTCTTGACGACGTTCCAGCCGGCGCCGCGGAACTGGCTCTCCAGCTCCTGGATGATCTTGCCGTTGCCGCGCACCGGGCCGTCGAGGCGCTGCAGGTTGCAGTTGATGACGAAGACGAGGTTGTCCAGGCCCTCGCGGCCGGCGATCGACAGCGCGCCCAGGCTCTCGGGCTCGTCGGTCTCGCCGTCGCCCATGAAGCACCAGACCTTGCGATCGGACTTGGGCATCAGGCCGCGGTGTTCGAGGTACTTCCAGTTGCGCGCCTGGTAGATCGCGGCGATGGGACCGAGGCCCATCGACACCGTGGGCACCTGCCAGAAGTCGGGCATCAGCCAGGGGTGCGGGTAGGAGGAGATGCCGCGGCCGTCGACCTCCATGCGGAAGTGGTCGATCTGCGATTCGCTGATGCGGCCTTCGAGGAAGGCGCGGGCGTAGATGCCCGGCGAACTGTGGCCCTGCGGGGGGATCAGGTCGCCCGGGTGGTCGGCGCTCGGGGCGCGGAAGAAGTGGTTGAAGCCGACGTCGTAGAGCGTGGCCGAGCTGGCGAAGCTGGCGATGTGGCCGCCGAGGTCGCCGGGCTTGCGGTTGGCGCGCACCACCATCGCCATCGCGTTCCAGCGGATGATCGAGCGGATGCGCCATTCCAGGGTCTGG
>JAFAEU010000154.1 GCA_023423855.1 Pseudomonadota bacterium
TTCACCCACTTCATCGCCGAGTACGCTGCCGGCCGCACCCCCAACCCCGACGTGCTGTGCAACCGCGAGATCAAGTTCAAGCACTTCCTCGACGCCGCGCGGGACCTGGGCGCCGAACGCATCGCCACCGGTCACTACGCGCGCGTCGCGCAGGACGGCGGGCAATGGCGGCTGCTGCGCGCCGGCGACCGCAGCAAGGACCAGAGCTATTTCCTGCACCAGCTCGGTCAGGCGCAGCTGTCGCGCACCCTGTTCCCGCTCGGCGACCTGCCCAAGACCGACGTGCGCGAGATCGCGCGCAAGGCCGGCCTGCCGACCGCGGAGAAGAAGGATTCGACCGGCATCTGCTTCATCGGCGAGCGCGATTTCCGCAGCTTCCTGTCGCGCTACCTGCCGGCGCGCGAGGGCGAGATGCGCACGCCCGACGGCCGCGTGGTGGGCCGCCATCCGGGCGTGTTCTATTTCACGCTGGGCCAGCGCGAAGGCCTGCAGCTCGGCGGCGTGCGCGGCTTCGACGCCGCACCGTGGTACGTGGTCGGCAAGGACGTCGAGCGCAACGTGCTGGTGGTTGACCAGGGCGCCGACAGCCCCTATCTCCAGTCGACGAGGCTGTGGAGCGAACCCGCGCACTGGATCGGCGGCACGCCGCCCGCGCGCAGCTTCGACTGCACCGCCCAGACCCGTTATCGGCAACCGGAGGAACCCTGCCAGGTGAGCATCGACGAATCCAGCGGCGCGCTCGAAGTCGCCTTCCGCAACCCGCAGCGCGCGGTGACGCCCGGCCAGTCCGTGGTGCTGTACGACGGCGACGCCTGCCTCGGCGGCGCCGTGATCGCCGCCACCGACGCCCCGCTCGAACGCCGCCTGCGCGAGGCCGCGGCATGAACGACGACCGTACCCTCGCCCTCGCCGGACTCGTGCAGGCGCTCAAGCTGGTGCGGCGCATCGCCGACACCGGCCAGGCCGACGCGAGCATCCTCGCCACCTCGCTCGACAGCGTGTTCCGGATCGACGCCGCCTCGCCCGAGGAAGTCTACGGTGGCGCCCGCAACGTCCGCCCCGGCCTGCTGCTGCTGCGCGACTACCTCGCCAACCAGGGCGACGACCCGCAGTTGCCCAAGCTCGCCCTCTCGGTGACCCAGCTCGAACGCCGCTTCGTCGCCAACGACGCCGTCGCCGAACGCGTGCATGAAGGCATCCTGGAACTCAAGCCGAAAGCCGACCAGCTCGGCAGCAGCCATCCCGAAGTGCTGGCCGCGCTCGGCAGCCTGTACGCCGACACCGTCAGCCACCTGCGTCCCAAGGTCATGGTGCAGGGCAACCCGCACTACCTCGGCCAGGCCGGCGTGGTCGCCGAGATCCGCGCGATCCTGCTCGCCGCGCTGCGCTCGGCGGTGCTGTGGCGCCAGCTCGGCGGCAGCGCCTGGGACATCTTCCTGCGCAAGCGGGGGCTGCAGCGGTCGATCGAGGTTTGGTTGGACTGAAGAACCATTCCAGCCGCAGAAGGCGCTGCAACAACCGAAACATTGCGTTCGTCATCCCGGCCAATCGCCTCACAACAGCGAAGCTGGTCAAGCCGGGATGACGGCCTGTTGGGGCGTGTGCGTATTGAGCAATGAGAACGCCCGGCAATGCCGGGCGTTCTTCGCCGCGGAATCGGACGGAATCAGGCCGCGACCGACGCCGCCGTCTCCCGATACTCCTCGATCTGATCGAAGTTCATGTAGCGATAGATCTCCGCGCCCTTCTCGTTGATCACGCCGATGTCGGCCATGTACTCGTCCTTGGTCGGGATGCGGCCCAGGCGCGAGCAGATCGCGGCCAGTTCCGCCGAGCCCAGGAACACGTTGGAGTTGCGGCCCAAACGGTTCGGGAAGTTTCGGGTGGAGGTGGAGAACACCGTCGCGCCCTCGCGCACCTGGGCCTGGTTGCCCATGCACAGCGAGCAACCGGGCATCTCCATGCGCGCGCCCGCCGTGCCGAAGGTGCCGTAGACGCCTTCCTTGGTCAGCTCGCTCGCGTCCATCTTGGTCGGCGGGGCGACCCACAGGCGCGTGGGGATGTCGCGCTTGCCCTCCAGCAGCTTGGCCGCGGCGCGGAAGTGGCCGATGTTGGTCATGCACGAGCCGATGAACACTTCGTCGATCGCGGTACCGGCGACGTCGGACAGGGTCTTCACGTCGTCGGGATCGTTCGGGCAGGCGAGCAGCGGTTCGTGCACCTCGGCCAGGTCAATGTCGATGACCGCGGCGTACTCGGCGTCGGCGTCGGGTTCGAGCAACTGCGGGTCGGCCAGCCAGGCTTCCATCTTGGCGATTCGGCGCGCCAGCGAGCGCGGGTCGGCGTAGCCCTCGGCGATCATCCACTTCAGCAGCGTGATGTTGCTGTTGAGGTATTCGATGATCGGTTCCTTGTTGAGCCGCACGGTGCAGCCGGCGGCGGAGCGCTCGGCCGAGGCGTCGGAGAGTTCGAACGCCTGCTCCACCTTCAGGTCCGGCAGGCCCTCGATCTCGAGGATGCGGCCGGAGAAGATGTTTTTCTTGCCCTGCTTGGCGACCGTCAGCAAGCCCGCCTTGATCGCGTAGTACGGGATCGCGTTGACCAGGTCGCGCAGGGTGACGCCCGGCTGCAGTTCGCCCTTGAAGCGCACCAGCACCGATTCAGGCATGTCGAGCGGCATCACGCCCGTGGCGGCGGCGAAGGCGACGAGGCCGGAGCCGGCCGGGAACGAGATGCCCACCGGGAAGCGCGTGTGCGAGTCGCCGCCGGTGCCGACGGTGTCGGGCAGCAGCATGCGGTTGAGCCAGCTGTGGATCACGCCGTCGCCCGGGCGCAGCGAGATGC
>JAFAEU010000221.1 GCA_023423855.1 Pseudomonadota bacterium
CGTTCGCACAGCCGGCCTGCGCTTTCTCGCCGCCGGCTTGCTGGCGTGGCTGTGGCTGTCGCCGGCGGCCGCGCAGGCCCCTGCCGGCGACGCGGACGCAGTCGCGGCCCGCGACCGCCAGTTGATCGAGGCACGCCTGCACGACATGCCCGCGCAGCGCCCGGGCCTGCCCGACCTGTACGCGCTCGGCTTCGCCGGCGACGGCGACGAGAACGTGTTCCGCAACGAGGTGGCCTACTTCGAGGCGCTGGCGACCGCACGCTACGGCGCCGACGGACGCACCCTGGCGCTGGTCAACCATCCCGACAGCCTGGCGCAGGCGCCGCGCCCGCTGGCCACGCTCGACAACCTGCGCCATGCGCTGGCCGGCATCGCCCGCGCCATGGACCCGGACGAAGACCTGCTGCTGCTCTACCTCGCCACCCACGGCAGCCGCCAGCACGAACTCTCGATCCGGCTCGGGGACCGTTTCGACGTCGCGCTGAAGCCTGCGCAGCTGCGCGCCGCGCTCGACGACGCCGGCATCCGCCACCGCCTGCTGATCGTGTCGGCCTGCTTTTCCGGCGGCTTCATCCCCGCGCTGGCCACGCCCGACACCCTGGTCATCGCCGCCGCGCGCCGCGACCGCCCCTCGTTCGGCTGCGGCGACAGCGCCAGCGCGACGTATTTCGGGCGCGCGCTGCTGGTCGAGGGCATGAACCGCGACGGCGGCCTGGTCGAGGCCTTCGAGTACGCGAAGCGGCAGGTGGCGCGCCGCGAAACGATGGAGGGCCATACGCCTTCCGAACCGCAGCTGTGGATCGGCGAGGACATCCGCCCGCGCCTGCAGGCCTGGGAAGACCGCCTGGTCCGCGGGCCGGCGCTGCCTTATCCGCATCCGCTGTAGCGGCGGCAAGGCGCTGCAGCTGCGAGCGATTCTCGTTCCGCCATGGAATTCCACGGCCGCCTACACTGCGCCTGCGCTGCCAGCCAGCCCTCGCCAGCCAGTGACGCGCAACGATCCGCCCGCCAGCGAACGCCAGCCAGCCGATCGACACCGAAGCCCGCGCACTGCGCGGGTTTTTCGTTTCCGGCACCTGCGCGTCGTCCATCATGGAAGCAGATCTCCGGCTGCGCTCGAGATGACAGCATCCGCGCCCACGGCCTGCGAGCCGGATCAATCGCCGTGGATCTTTTCGCCGCGCGCGAGCATGGCGACGAACTTCTCCACCCGGGCGCGGCGCGTCTCCTGCTTCACCGCGGTCTGCACGCGCCAGCAGAACGCATAGCGGTTGGTCCTGTCGAGCGCATCGAAGAACGCCCTCGCCTTGCGGTTCTTCGCCAGTGCCGCGGCAAGCTCCTCCGGCACCTCCATCTTCGACGCACCGTGGTAGGCGGCCTCCCAGCGCCCATTCGCCTTCGCGGCCTCGATCTGGCGCAGGCCGCCCTCGCGCATGCGGCCGTCGACGATCAGCTGCTCGGCCCTGGCGACATTGACTTTCGACCACAGGCTCCTCGGCTTGCGCGGGGTGAACCGCTGCAGGAAGAACTGCGCATCGTGCGACTTCTTGAGCCCGTCGATCCAGCCGTGGCACAGCGCCACGTCCAGCGCCTCGGCATAGGTGACCGAAGCGATGCCGGACTCCTTCTTCGCGATCTTCAGCCACAGCCCGGCGGCGGCCGCGTGCGCCGCCAGCCACTTCTCCCACGCCGCCGCATTGCGGAAATGGCGCACCGGCAAATCCGTCGGAAGCACCGTCATCATCGTTCCGCGTAGTCCGCCAGCCGATAGCGGGTCGACGCACGATGCTCGCCGCCCCAATCGTCGAAGGCACGGACGTCCACCCTGTGTTCGCCGGCCGCCAGGTCGGTGGCCAGCGTGCCGCGCCACAGGTGCTGAGACGGCTCCGCCTCCGGCGAACGGTCGTAGCTGCGCAGCGCATCGGCAAGATCGTCGCGGACGTTTTCGACCAGCAGCCGCGGATCCGGTGCCGGCACGCGGGTCATCGGCGTCCAGTCGCCGCCGTCGATCCGGTACTCGACGCGGGTGCCCTCGTGTCCCATGAACACGTTGGCATGGATGCCCCAGGCGGGATAGGCACCCCGGCGCAGCAGCCTCGGCGCATGCAGCGCCATCGCATCGGTGAAGGCCGGATCACCCACCCGCACCAGCGTCGGATGCCACGCCAGCCGGTATTCGCCGTCCGCCGCGATCTCCAGGATCGCGAAGCCGCGCGGCGTGCCGTCGGCCATGGTCGACACGGGAATGCCGTCGGCATCCGCGACGCCGGACCAGAACGCGCCGCTCATCGCGCCGACGTTGTACTCGTGCAGCGGGGTCTCGCCCGTCCATCCGCTGTCGGCGCCATGGAAGAACCGGCGCTGCGTGTGTCGATGGCCGCTGAGCAGCAGCACCCGTGGGAATGGCTGCAGCAGCGCGAACAGGCGCGCGCGATCTTCTTCGCGCACGGTCGGCGGGCGGCCTTTCGCTGCGGTGTCGAACCAGGGGATATGCGTCGCGACGAGCAGCAACCTGTCGCGATCGAGCCCACCGAGGATGCTTTCGAGGAAGGCGAACTGGTCCTCGCGCAGGCCGCCGACATAGCCCGGCCGCTGTCCCGGCAGGGCGACGACGTTGTCGAGCATCACGAACACCGCCTCGCGTTCCTCCCAGGCATGGGTGTCCGGTCCGAACGTGCGCCGGAACGTCGCCAGCGAGTCATGATCGTCGCGCGCATCGGCATCGAGGTCGTGGTTGCCGGCGACGTGCAGCCACGGCACGCCGAGCGAGGCGGTGGCGCGGTTCAATGCCGGGTACAGCGCGAGGTCGTCGTTGGCGACATCGCCCAGGGTCAGCCCGAGCGCGGCATCGCGATGCGCCGCCAGCGAGCGCCCGACGATACGCGCGTAATAATCGACTTCGTGCGCGGTGCCCGCCTGCGGATCGCTGGAAACGATGACCGTCAGCCCAGCGGGGCCCGCGTCCTTCGCGCGAAGCGCGAAGTCGCAGCTTCCGTCCGCCGCCGCTTCCGCCGGATCGCGCCAGAACGCCGGCAGCCCG
>JAFAEU010000262.1 GCA_023423855.1 Pseudomonadota bacterium
GGACTGGCCGTTCGACGCGGAGGCGTTGGGGAGCCGATGGCGATGAGGGCGTGTGGTGTCGTGTTGGGAATGCTGGTGGCGGGAGGCGTGATGGCGGACGACGTGCACCTGGGCAAGCCGCCCGTGGCCGATCCGGCGTCCTGGCAGGGCAGGACGCTGGGGGAGGTGGTCGATGCGGCGCAGGTCGAGCGCGTGATCCTGCTGCGCGCGGTCACCAGCGCGCCGGCCGACCTCGACCTGGCCAACGTGCGACGCATGCTGGCGGACGGCGCCGGCGTGCCGATGGAAGCGCCGGACCCGTCGCGACCGCTGCCGCCGTGGCGTGCGCGGGACGGCATCTGGCATGCCGTGCTGCTCATGCGGTCCGGGGGCGTGTTCGAACTCGAGATCCACGCCGTCGGCGGGCGGCGGCGCGGCTGCCTCGCGGCCGAGGATGGATCGTTCGGCTGCTTCGACCTGCCCGAACGCGAAATGCCCCCGGCCGACCCGTAGGCGCGGACCGTCAGCGTGCGGGAACGAGGAACACCCGTGTACTGATCGCCACCTCGTCGGGAATCGTGCCGGTGTCGGCCCAGTCGCCGCCGCCGACGCCGAAGTCCAGGCGCTTCACCGTGGCCTTGCCCGACAGCGTCGCCGGCGTACCCGGCGTCCAGGCGAAGGTGAGCGTGACCGGCTTGCTGACGCCGCGCAGGGTGAGCGTGCCGTCCGCGGCGTACTGGTCGCCGCCGAGCGCGCGGAACTTCTCCGCCACGTAGCGCGCCTGCGCGAACTTCGACACGTTGAAGAAGTCGCCGCCGGTCAGGGTCGAATCACGGTCGGCGTTGCCGGTGCTGGTGCCGACGAGCTGGATGGTGACGTCGAGCTTCGCGGCATCGAGCTGTTCCGGATCGAAGCTGAGCTTGGTGTCGAAGCCGCCGAACTTGCCGGTGAACACCTCGCCGTCGTACTTGGTGGCGAACGCCAGCGAGGAGCCGGGCGCCTGCACGTAGTCGGTCGCGGCGGCGGGGGCGGCCATCATCGCGACCAGCATGGCGGCGACGGCGGCGGGGGAGGTCAGCTTAGGCGACATGGTCGGGGTCCTGCGTGGGGGGAATGGGGCGCGGCCTGCGCCGCGGCAGCATGCGCACGAGGGTGTCGTCGCGCTGGAAGAGGTGGTGGTAGAACGCCGCGCCGGCATGCGCGGCCACGAGTACGACCAGCACCCAGAACAGGAGTTCATGCGCGTCGCGCGCCTGGTCGGCGAGCCATTCATTGGGGCCGGCCAGCTTGGGCATGTCGAACAGGCCGAACCAGCGGAACGGGCGCAGGCCGCTGGCCGAATCGTAGAGCCAGCCCGACAGCGGGATCGCCAGCGCCAGCGCGTACAGCGCCCAGTGCGTGACCGAGGCGATCGCCGCCTGCCAGGTCGGCGTGCCCGCCACCGGCCTCGGCGCGCCCGCGTACAGCCGCCAGCCCAGTCGCAGCAGCATCAGCGCGAGCACGGTGATGCCCATCGACTTGTGCGCGGTGTAGACCCAGAAGTATTTCGGCGTGCGCGGCAGTTCGCCCATGGTCAGGCCGACGATGGCCAGGGCCAGGATCAGCAGCACGATCAGCCAGTGGAAGGCCTGGCTGACGGCGCCCCAGCGGTCGGGGGGGTTCTTCAGGGTCATGGCAGGGGCTCCGGGTCTGGCGGCGGGCTGGATTCGGAAGCGGGTTCTGGATCGGGAGCGTCCACGGGATCGGGCACAGGCTCGGTCGGGATCACCGCATCCTCGGGCGACGCGTCGCCGTCCGAAGCTTCGGCCTCGGCGCCTGCGCGCATGCGCGTCGCTTCGGCCTCGATCCGCAGCTCCACCGCGTCGCCGATCACCGACTTCCACGCGGTGATGCCGAAGTCGGCGCGGCTGAGCGTCGCGGTCGCCGAGAAGCCGACGGTGCGGCGGAACGGCGGCAGCGGATGGCGTTTGGCGGCGTTGAGCGCGACGTGCAGCGCGACCTCGCGGCTCACGCCGCGCAGGCTCAGGGTGCCGTGCACGATGGCCCCGCGTTCATCGACCGGCTCGACCCGGGTCGAGGTGAAGCGCGCGAGCGGATGCGCATCGGCGTCGAGCAGGCTGCGCGCGAGCGTGGCGCGGTTCCAGTCGGCGTCGCCGAAATCGAGCCGCGCCAGCGGGATCTCCACGGCCACGCGCGAGGCGCTCCAGTCGTCGGGATCGAAGTGCAGCGTCCCGGTCGCGCCGGACACGGTGCCCAGCGCTTTCGAGAAACCGGCGTGGTCGACCGCCACGAGGATGCGCGTATGCACCGGATCCAGCGCATAGGCCTCGCCCCCGGCGCGCGCGGCACCGGCCAGCGCGAGCAGCAGGCACGGGATCGCGAACAGGCAGTGGCGCAAGAAGCGGGGCATCGGGGGCCTGGTGGCGGACGGGGCCGGTCGGGGGCCATTCTAGGCGGAGCGCGCGGCGGGGCCGGGGTTGCGCGGGCAACGTAGCGTTGCGAGGATGCACGGCCACGCGCCGCGGGGGCCCGGGTCGATCGACATGCGGCACGCCTGCCGCGCGTGCGGGGACAGGCGCTTTTCACGTTGGACGGAGGGGAACGCGGATCCGCTGCGTCGCATGACCCCCTGGCGCCGGCCCGATCCGGGCGGATGCCGATCCGGTCCGGCGATGCGGGATCCAGGGCACGGGCAACCGGGGAGGCAGGATGCGGGCGATCGTCTGGACAGGAATGTGGTGGCTGCTGGCGACGGCGGTCCTTGCCCGTGCCGAGGCCGCCGGGACGACCCAGACGCCGCAGCTGCCGATGCCGCGCCAGATCAGCGTCTACGACGGCCTGCCCTCGAACCGGATCAACGCGCTCGCCGAGGACCGCCAGGGCTACCTGTGGATCGCCACCCGCGACGGCCTCGCGCGCTACGACGGCGTCGGCTACCGGGTGTGGCGGGTCGGCGACGGCCTGCGCGACAACCACGTCTGGAGCGTGTTCGTCGACGACGACGACCGGGTCTGGATCGGCACGCAGAACGCGGGGCTGGCGATGCTCGACGCACAGCGCCGCACGTTCACCCATTACGACCGCGACTCGCATGCGCAGATCGGCAGCAACGACATCTGGTCGCTCGCGCAGACGCCGGACGGCGCGATCTGGTTCGGCACCTCCGACGGCGGCCTGCAT
>JAFAEU010000284.1 GCA_023423855.1 Pseudomonadota bacterium
AGCAGCGCCGACTGCACCTTGGCCGGCGCGCGGTTGATCTCGTCGGCCAGCAGCAGCGAATGGAAGATCGGCCCCGGCACGAACTCGAACCGCGACTCCTGCGGCCGCCAGATCTCGGTGCCGGTCAGGTCCGCGGGCAGCAGGTCGGGGGTGAACTGCACGCGCGCGAAATCCGCCTCGATGCGAGCCGCCAGCGCGCGGATGGCCGTCGTCTTCGCCAGCCCGGGCGCGCCCTCGACCAGCAGGTGCCCGTCCGCCAGCAGCGCGATCAGCAGGCGCTCGACCAGCGCCGCCTGGCCGACGATCTCCGTCGCCAGGTCGTCGCGGAGCGCGGCAAAGGCCGCGTGCAGGCGGGGGATGTCGTCGCGGGAAGTGTCCATGCGGGGCCGTGGGGGCGAAACGTCAGCCCACATTGGACCAGAGTCGCGCGGCTTGGTTCAGTGCCGGACGGCACCCGGACAGGAGCCGTGCATTCTGGCCGCCCCGAAACTACGACGGGGCCCGAAGGCCCCATCGTGCACGCATTGCGCAGGCTTTGCCGTTCAGCGCTGCGCCACGCGCATCACCTTTGGCGTCACGAAGATCAGCAGCTCGGCCTTTTCCTTGCTCCTGCCGCGATTCTTGAACAGGTTGCCGAGGATCGGCAGGTCGCCGAAGAAGGGGACCTTGGACAGTTCGCTGCGGTCGCGGAACTCGTAGACGCCGCCGATCGACACCGTCTGACCGTCCTCAACCAGCACCGCGGTGGTGATCTCGCGCTTGTTGATCTGCGGCACCGAGCCGAGGCCGGAGCCGACGCTGACGAAGCCATCGATTTCGTCCTTCTTCAGCGCCATGTTCAGGAACACGCGGCCATCGTTGGTGATCGTCGGCGTGACCTTGAGCTCGAGCAGCACGTCCTTGAATTCGACGGTCGGGATGCTGTTGCTCTGGCCGCCGGTGACGGTCAGGTAGCCGACCTCCTGGCCCTGGCGGATGACCGCTTCCTTCTGGTTGCTGGTCACGATGCGCGGGTTGGACACCACTTCGCCACGGCCCTCTTCCTGCAGCGCGGAAATCTCGAGATCCCAGTTGATGGTGTTGCCGAGGATCGTCAGCGCCAGCGCGCCGGCCCCTGCCCCTGCCGGGTTGTTGAAGACAAGGCCGGTCGGGAACAGATGCGCCGGAATGACGTCGCTCGTTCCCTCGTTGGCAAGGTCGTTCGCGCGTTCCGCAAGGTCGTTGATGTAGTTGACGTTGCTGTTGAGCGAGCCCGAGCCCACCACGCGATCCTTGTGCCCGGTCAGGCCGAACCGCGCACCGATATCACGCGAGAACGACTCGTTGGCGATGACGATGCGCGCTTCGATGATCACCTGGTCGACCGGCTTGTCCAGCGCAGCCACCAGACGCTTGATCTCGGCCACGCGCTGCGGGATGTCGATCGCCAGCAGGGTGTTGGTGCGGCGGTCGAAGCTGAGGCTGCCGCGCGCGGACAGGAAGCCGCGGCTCTGGCCGGCGCCGCCGGCGCTGCCGCCGCCGCCCTGGCCGGTCTTGCTCTCGTCGGTCAGCAGCTTGGCGATGTCCTCGGCGTTGCCGTAACTGATCGGGATGTACTCGGTGACCATCTCGGCGCGCTCTTCCAAGGCAAGACGGGCGTTCTCCTTGTCCTGCTCGAACTTCGCGATCTCGGACTGCGGCGCGACCCAGACCACGTTGCCGCTGCGGCGCTTGTCGAGCGAGCGCGCCTGCAGGACGATGTCCAGCGCCTGGTCCCAGGGCACGTTGATCAGGCGCAGGGTGACGTTGCCGGTGACGGTGTCGCTGGCGACGATGTTGAGGTTCGACTCTTCGGCGATCAGCTGCAGCACGGTGCGTACCGGCACGTCCTGGAAGTTGAACGTCACCGGCCGCCCGCTGTAGGCGCGGGACGCCGACGCCTGCGCGGTCGTCGTCGCGGCCGCGGGGCTGCTGGCACCCACGGCACGGTCAGGCGCAGCCGCGGCGCGCGGCACGATCTCGACCACGTAGTCGCGACCGCTCTG
The DNA here is from genome assembly GCA_023423855.1 of Pseudomonadota bacterium. GTDB lineage: Bacteria > Pseudomonadota > Gammaproteobacteria > Xanthomonadales > Xanthomonadaceae > Luteimonas. Next base: position 2,025 of record JAFAEU010000284.1, read on the forward strand.
GTAGGCCATCGACTCGAAGTTGCCCTGCGCGCTGAGCACGACCTGCGCGCCCTCGCCACCCTGGCGCGCGTCGATGCGCTGCACCGGCGTGGCGAAGTCGGTAACGTTGAGCGGCCGCTGCAGCGCGGCGGGCAACGAGGCGTTGCCGATGTTCACGATCACGCTGGAGCCCTGGGTCCGCAGGTCGGGATTCGCGCCCTCCCCGTCGAAGCGCAGGATCAGCTTGCCGGCGCCGCCATCGCCCCGCTTGAAGTCGACGGCGGAGACCGACACGACGCCGGGCACCTGCTTGGCCGGATCGGCGGACGCGACCTGCGCGACGGCGAACAGGCCGGGCGCGATCGTGCTTGCGGAGGTGGGAGCACCCGCCGCGGCAGAGGCCGACAGCAGGCCGGCGACAAGGCCGAGCGCCAGGGCCTTGGCCGGGAAGGCCGGCCGGGCCGGTTGCGCACTACGCACTTTGTTGACGGTCATCTTGACTTCCCCTGATCAATTGTCTTCGAGCGCAACCGAAGCCGGCCGTTCCAGCCAGCCGCCAGCGCCATCCGGCACGAGTTCGACGAGATCGATTCTATCTTCACGCACGCCGGTCACCCGGCCATCGTTCTGCCCCAGGTACGAACCCGGCGACACCCGGTACGTCACCTTGTCCGGCGCCATCACCAGCGCCACCATGCCCGGACCGGTATGCAGCGTGCCGACCATGTCCAGGCTGTCGAGCGGGAACTGCTCGAGCGTCTGCTTGCGGCGGTTGGAGTCCGGCCGCGGGCCGCTGCCGCCGCCATCGTCGCGGAACGCGGCGCTGAACGGGTCGCGCATGTCCTGCGCCGCGTACTCGAAGGTCTCGAACTGCTGCATGACCGGCAGCGGGTCCAGCGGCGGCGCCGGCCGCGCCTTGACGTTGGCCACCCACTCCTCGAGGTTCGGCGCGTCGCCCGGCGTGCTGGTGATGCCGCGCACGCAGCCCGACAGCGCCAGCACGGCCAGTGGCAGCACGACGAATCCGCAAATGCTCTTCGACTTGGTTTGCATGATCACCTCGCCCCCCCCCCGGCTGCCTGCGCCGCCTGCGCCGCGGCCTCCTCTTCATCGAGGTAGCGGTAGGTCTTGACCGTGCCCGCCAGCTCGAGGCTGGAGTTCGGGCTGATCGCGGCCAGCGGATTGCTGCCGCCCCCGCGCGGGCGCAGCGAGATGTCGTGCATGGTCATGATCACCACCCGCGGCAGCGAGGCCACGCCGCTGACGAAGGCGCCGAACTGGTGATAGGTGCCGACCATCTTCAGCTCGATCGGCTTCTCGGCGTAGAACTCCTTGGGCACTTCGGGGCCGGGCTTGAACAGCTCGTTGCTGATGCCGGTGGCGAGCGCGGTCTGGGAGATGTCGTTGATCAGCGCCGGCATCTCGGTGCGGCTGGGCAGTTGGCGCAGCATCTGCTGCAACTGCTGTTCCATCTGCGCGAGCTGCTGCTTGAGCGGCTCGAGGTTCGCGGCACGGCCCTGCTTCTCCTCGAAATCGGCGCGGAGGCCGGCTTCCTGGGATTCGAGCCCCTTGAGTTCGTCGCCCTTCTTGCGGGTCACCACGTACCACAGCAGGCCGAAGATCAGCAGACCGAGCAGCACGCAGAAGCCGATCTTGAACTCCCGCGGCCAGGCGCCGGTGTTGTTGAAGTCCAGCTCCCGCAGGGACATCTTCTTTTTCTGGCTCACGGGGCGCCTCCTTCAGCGGACTCGGACGCGGCCGGCTCGGCAGCCGGCTCCGCGGCGGGTGCCGCGGGCTCCGCCGCCGGCGCTTCCGCCTGCGGGGCTGCGTCGGGAACCTGCGGCTCGGCGCTGACGGGCGGCACCGGATCCGGAATGCCGTCGCCGTCCTCGTCCTTCGGCGCGTTCGGGTTGGCCAGCTGCACCGACAGGTTGAACGCGTAAGGCAGTCCGGCCACGCCGTCGCGGGCCTCGATGATCGACAGGTCGGGCTTGGTCATCCAGCCCGAGCCCTCGAGGTTGCGCATGTACGTGCTGACCCGCGAGTTGGACTGCGAGCGGCCTTCCAGCGTGAGCTTCTCGCCCTCCTGCTTGATCGTGGTCAGGATCACGCCGTCGGGGATGGTGCGCACCAGCGAGTCGAACAGGTGGACCATCTGCGAGCGGTTCGCCTGCAGCTGCTCGATGACTTCCTTGCGCGCCAGCAGTCGGGACTTCTGCTTGTCCAGCTCGTCGATCTCGACGATCTTCTTGTCGACCTCGGCGATCTGCTGCGTCAGGTACTGGTTGCGCTCCTTCTGCCCGGAGATCTGGGCGTTGTAGTACATGTTGAACAGGAACCACAGCGCCAGTCCCGCGAGCGCCGCCAGCCCCAGCATCACGCCGAAGTCCTTCTGGCGCTGCTTGCGGCGCTCCGCGCGCCACGGAAGTAGGTTGATCCGGGCCATCAGTCGAAGCTCCTCAGGGCGAGGCCGCAGGCGATCATCAGGGCCGGGGCGTCCTGCGCGAGCGCATGCGCCTGCACCCGCGAACCGAGCGTCATCTGCGCCAGCGGATTGGCGATGACGGTCTGCACGCCGAGCTGCTCCTCGACCATCTCGGCGATGCCGGGGATCGAGGCGCAGCCGCCGGCCAGCACGATCTGGTCGACGCGGTTGAACTCGCTGCCGGCGTAGAAGAACTGCAGCAGGCGGCTGATCTGCTGGACCAGCGCCTCCTTGAAGGGTTCGAGCACCTCGATCTCGTAGCTCTCGGGCAGGCCGCCCTGGCGCTTGGCCAGGCCGGCTTCCTCGTAGCTCAGGCCGTAGCGGCGCATCACCTCGTCGGTGAGCTGCTTGCCGCCGAACACCTGCTCGCGCGCGTACAGGCTGCGGCCGTTACGCAGGATGTTGAGCGTGGTCATGGTGGCGCCGACGTCGACCAGGGCGACGATGCCGTCGCGCGGGATGTTGAGCGTGCTGGCGATCAGGCCGAAGGCGTTCTCGATCGCAAAGGCCTCGACGTCGACCACGCGCGCGGTCAGGCCGCCGAGCTCCAGCGCCGAGGCGCGCATCTCGACGTTTTCCGAACGCGACGCCGCCAGCAGCACCTGCACCATCTCGCTGTTGCCCGGCATCGCCCCCAGCACCTCGAAGTCGAGGTTCACTTCCTCGATCGGGTACGGAATGTAGTTGACGGCCTCGAGCTCGACCTGCGACTCCATGTCGTCATCGTCGAGGTCCGACGGCATCGGGATGATCTTGGTGATGACCGCCGAACCGGAGACCGCGGCCGCGGCGAACTTGGCCTTGCTGCCCGAGCGCGAGACCGCGCGGCGGATCGCCTCGCCCACCGCCTCGACCTCGACGATGTTCTTCTCGACCACGGCGTTCGGCGGCAGCGGTTCGACCGCATAGTGCTCGACCCGGTAGCGGTCGCCGGAACGCGACAGCTGCAGCAGCTTGACCGCAGTCGAACTGATGTCGACACCGACCAGCGGCGCTTGACTTTTTGTGATCAGCCCCACGTTTTTCCCCTTTGTCACGGGCGCTTACGTGCGCAACGTGCCCCGACGCATTAAATAACGGACTTTTCATCCGGTGGCAACTGTCGATTCTCCAGAGCGTGCCGGATTGCCCGGGTTGGGGCCAACCCTGCCCCTCCGCGACACCCCCATGCAAGGGCCGTGCCGGCCGCGGGCACGGGGGAAGGGGCGCAACCCGAACAAAGGCGATACGCAGGAAGCCCCGCGCCCCCCCCACCCCCCGCCCCCCCCCCCCCCCCCCACAAA
>JAFAEU010000336.1 GCA_023423855.1 Pseudomonadota bacterium
GCCGAGGGCAGGGTGGAGAGGATCGTCACCGGGTGGATGAAGCTCTCGTAGAGCACGCCCAGCACGATGTACATCACCAGCACCGCGGCCAGGATCAGCCACAGCGTGCTGGAGAGCGAATTGCGGAACGCCTGCGCCGCGCCCTGCAGGCGCAGTTCGACCGAGGCCGGCAGGCCGATCGCTTCGCGCGCGGCTTCGATCTGCGCCACCGCCTCGCCCAGCGATGCGCCCGGCGCGAGGTTGAACGACACCGTCGCCGCCGGGAACTGGCCGATGTGGCTGACCAGCAGCGGCGCGGTGCGCGTGCTCACGCGGGCGATGCCCGACAGCGGCGTCTGCCCGCCGTCGGCGGTGGCGACGAAGATGCGCTCGATCGCGTCCGGCCCCAGCTGGAACTGCGCGTCCGCCTCCAGCACCACGCGGTACTGGTTGGCCTGGGTGAAGATGGTCGAGATCTGGCGCTGGCCGAAGGCGTCGTAGAGCGCGTCGGCGATGTCCGAGGCCCGGATGCCCAGGCGCGCGGCGGCGTCGCGGTCGATGTCGACCCAGGCCTGCAGGCCGTCGTCCTGCAGGTCGCCGGAGACGTCGGCCAGCGCGCCGGTCCCGCGCAGGTGCTCGATCATGCGCGGCGTCCACGTCGCCAGCGCGGCCGAGTCCGGGCTGGTCAGCGCGAACTGGTACTGGCCGCGGCTGACGCGGTCCTCGATGCTCAGCTCCTGCACCGGCTGCAGGTACAGCGCGATGCCGGGCACCTCGTTCGCGCGCCGCTGCAGCCGTTCGATGATGGCGTGCGCGCCGGCGTCGCGCTCGGCGTGCGGCTTGAGCTCGATCAGGAAGCGGCCGGTGTTGAGCGTGGGGTTGCTGCCGTCGACGCCGATGAACGAGGACAGCGAGGCCACGTCCTCGTCCTCGAGGATCGCGCTCGCCAGCGCCTGCTGCCGCTGCGCCATCGCCTGGAACGAGATCGAGGCCGGCGCCTCGCTGATGCCCTGGACCAGGCCCGCGTCCTGCGAGGGGAAGAAGCCCTTGGGCACCGCGACGTACAGCGCGACGGTGAGCGCCAGCGTGGCCACGGTGATGCCGAGCATCAGCGGCTGCCGCGCCAGCGTCCAGTGCAGCGCGCGGTCGTAGCCGGCGATCACGCGGTCGAACATGTCGCCCTCGGCGCCGGCGGCGTGGGCCTCGTCGCCCTCGGCGATGCCGTGGTCGCGCCCGGCCCTGAGGAAGCGCGCGCACAGCATCGGCGTGAGCGTGAGCGAGACCACCAGCGAGATGGCGATCGCCACCGCCAGCGTGATCGCGAACTCGTGGAACAGGCGGCCGACCACGTCGCCCATGAACAGCAGCGGGATCAGCACCGCGATCAGCGACACGGTGAGCGAAATGAGCGTGAAGCCGATCTGCTTCGCGCCGTCGAGCGCGGCCTGCAGCTTCGACTTGCCTTCCTCCAGGTGGCGCGCGACGTTCTCCAGCATCACGATCGCGTCGTCGACCACGAAGCCGGTGGCGATGGTCAGCGCCATCAGGGTGAGGTTGTTGAGCGAGAACCCGGCCAGCAGCATGAAGCCGAAGGTCGCCACCAGCGACAGCGGCACGGCGAGGCTCGGGATGATGGTCGCCGGGAGCGTGCGCAGGAACACGAAGGTCACCAGCACCACCAGGCCGATGGCGAGCAGCAGCTCGTGCTGCACGCCCTTGATCGAGGCGCGGATCGATTCGGTGCGGTCGCTGAGCACGGTCACGTCGACCGCGGCCGGCATCGCCGCGCGCAGCTGCGGCAGCAGCGCCTGGATGCCGTCGACCACCTCGATCACGTTGGCGCCGGGCTGGCGCTGGATGTTGACCAGGATCGCCGGCACCTCGCCCGACCACGCCGCGAGCTGGCGGTTCTCGGCGCCCTGTTCGACCGTGGCCACGTCGCCCAGCCGCAGCGGCGCGCCGTCGCGCCAGCTGACCACGAGCTGCCGGTACTCCTGCGCCGAACGCATCTGGTCGTTGGCGTCGAGCATGATCGCGCGGGTCGGGCCGTCGAAGCTGCCCTTGGGCATGTTGACGTTGGCCGCGGCGATCGCGGAGCGGATGTCGTCCATGCCGACGCCGGCCGAGGCCAGCGCCGAGGGATTGACCTGGATGCGCACCGCGGGCCGCTGGCCGCCGGCGATGCTCACCAGGCCCACGCCCGGCAGCTGCGACAGCCGCTGCGCCATGCGCGTGTCGACCAGGTCGTAGACCGCGGGCAGCGCCATCGTCCGCGAGGTGATGGCGAGGGTGATGATCGGCGTGTCGGCCGGGTTGACCTTGCGGTACACCGGCGGCATCGGCAGGTCGTTCGGGAGGAAGCTGGAGGCCGCGTTGATCGCGGCCTGCACTTCCTGCTCGGCCACGCCCAGGTCCACTTCCAGCGCGAACTGCAGGGTGATCACCGAGGCGCCGCCGGAGCTGGTCGACGACATCTGGTTGAGGCCGGGGATCTGCCCGAGCCGGCGCTCGAGCGGCGCGGTCACCGCGCTGGTGGT
>JAFAEU010000085.1 GCA_023423855.1 Pseudomonadota bacterium
TTCTCCTGAGTGCCATGAACAAACCGGCGGCCGTCCTTTTCAAACCACTTGCCAGAAATAAACGTTGGCCAAAGCACATTTGCCGATTCAAGAGTGCTTTCATCCACCAGGGGGATTTTCTCAGCCATCTCTGCCGGATGTTTGCGCATCAGCACCACATCAACGACTGTACTGGTCCCGTTTGCGTCAAAAGTACCGGTAGGCAAGCGGTGAGCACCAAGAAATTCAGCTTTCCGTGATAGGCGCAGGCGTAACCGCTTCATGTTTGAACCTGAAACAATGGACGGCGGCACAATCACGCACATGAATCCGCCTGGCTTTATCTTGTCCAGCATGCGGAGCATGAAGTAAGAACCCATGTCCGTTTCTTCTGCGTAAGGCTTATCGATGTTGCGTGTGTTATCACGACCACCGAACGGAACGTTACCCACAACATGGTCGAATGAATCGTTAGGCGTGCTTATAGCCAGCTGTTCGAACGGGGAAATCTGTACGCTGTCTTCCGGGTGTAACAACTGGTTTATACGACCGGAAACACTGCTGATCTCAGTCGCGGTCATCACCGTACCAACCGGTTTTGTCTCATTAAAAACGCCGGTGCCCGCCGATGGTTCCAGAGTGTTACCTACGTCCGCGCCGTAGAGCTTCATGATCTCCCAGACACCTTCAGCGATCGGCTTTGGTGTGTAATATTCGGAGACGGACCCGCCAATGCCGCCTTCACCGGTGTACCCAGCCAGGATCTGGCGCTGTTCATCTGTCAGTGTCGCGCCGTCCACCAGCGAATTAAGCAAATCTATCGCCTTCTGATTCGCCTCCCGGCGTAGTCGGTCATAGCTTTTGCCTTCCACCTTTTCCACGCCGTATCTAATCGGCGCTCGGTGAGATGTTATTGCCCTAATGTATTTCAATATTTCGCTGACACTTGAACAGCGAAACACCCCCATAGATAGCTTGTTCATTGGTAATCCTTAACAAGTGACTAGTGTTAAATTCCGTTCAAACACGATGCGAATTATTCTAATTAAGGTGCAATCTTGGCAGACAATAAAATCACGCTATCCTCGGTCAGGAAGGCGCTGGCGGGGGTTTTTAAAGACAACGGAGAACGGGACAACATCCTCCTGTCCGCGCTGGCTGTGCACGGCGGAAGTGGGTATTTGTTTTCTCGCGCAGGGGCACCGGTACAACTGTCCGGCTTCTTAGGCGGCAAACCGGGCGATAGTGGCATGGCTGGCGATGGGCTGGTGGACGGAAGTCGCTTTATCTTTGATGAAGTTCAACTGCCGGAAGATCGCTTGCAACGCTATCCGTTACTCGAAGAGATGGCGGTTTACAGCACGATCGCCACCGCGCTGAACATCCATATTACGCACGCGCTCTCTTTCGATAAGAAGACCGGGCAAACTTTCTCTATCGTGCCGGTACATCACGGAAACGATAGTGACTATGACGCCGCGCAGGCGTTGTGTGACGAGCTGATGAACGACATCGGGCGAACCATCAACAAAGAGGTCGCCGGGTGGGCATTTATCATGTCTGTATTTGGGGTGGCTTATGTCAGGCCATACGCCAAAGAAGGAATAGGGATCACGTCTTTTGAGTGCTCCTATTACACCCTTCCGGGCTTCATCAAAGAGTTCGAGGTCAGCGGCAACCTGGCGGGATTTAGCGGCGATTATCTGAAGGATGCGTCAGGGAAAATGGTTTTCGCCGATCCGTGGGCCATTATCCCTATGAAAATCCCCTATTGGCGGCCTAAGTCAAACCTTATGCCGGTGCACACTGGCCATAAGGCTTACAGCCTGCTGGATGATCCGGAAGAGCGCACGCCGATTGAAACCCAGAATTACGGGACCAGCTTGCTCGAATACGCCTACGAGCCGTACATGAATCTGCGTTCGGCGATCCGCTCGCTGAAGGCAACGCGTTTTAATGCGTCGAAAATTGACCGAATCATCGGCCTGGCGATGAATAGTCTGGATCCGGTAAAAGCAGCCGATTATTCGCGCACCATTACTCAGACGCTTAAACGAGCAGCTGACCTGATGGAAAAGCGCGCACGCGGCGCGAATAACATGCCTACGGTGACCAATACCCTGCTGCCTATTATGGGCGACGGCAAGGGACAGATGACTATTGATACTCAGACCATCCAGGCTGACATCAACGGCATTGAAGACATTCTCACCTATATGCGCCAGCTGGCGGCAGCACTTGGCCTCGATTACACCCTCCTGGGGTGGGCAGATCAAATGTCCGGCGGGCTTGGTGAAGGTGGATTCCTGCGCACGGCAATTCAGGCCGCCATGCGCGCCTCATGGATCCAGCAGGGCGTAGAAGAGTTCATTCAGCGGGCTATCGATATTCATCTTGCTTTCAAGTACGGCAAGGTATACCCGGAAGGTGATCGCCCGTACAAAATCGAATTCCACTCCGTTAATACCGCTCTGCAACAAGAGCACAACGATAACCGCGACTCGCAGGCGAACTACGCCACTGTCGTTACGCAAATCCTCGATGCCGTCAGCAATAACAGCGTCCTCGCCAATTCCGATGCATTCAAACGTTACCTGTTCAGCGATGTGCTGGAGATTGACGAAAAAATCTCTGAAGCACTGGTGAACGAACTGAAAGCGAAAAGCGAGGACGACGATCACCTGATGGATTCCATCATCAAAACACCGCCACAGGAACTGGCGCAAATCCTTGAATCGGTCTTTAAAGAGGGAAACGATAATGACTGATGTTTTGAAAACGGTCACTGACCGCTTTTGTCTCTATAGCAATGCTCGAAAAGGTCGCCAGAACGGGCGACAGTATGTATTAAGCGCGGTCAAGACCATGCTTGAAAGCAAGGAAACTCAGGAAGGTTTACGCCTTGGTGAGCTTTTCGGCTATTACGGTCACGGTCGCCGACAGCTGACTGGCAAACTGGAAGTACCAGAAACCAGCGTGATCATGGTGGAAGGTCGCCCGGTCGTAATCGACAATGTTCCAGCGTGCCGCACAGTGGCTATATCTGTTGACGACAACGGCATCGTTACCCATACACAGGAAATTCTTAACACAGAGCCGGGTAAAATTGTCGCCGCGATGATCGAAAGCCGAGCTGGTGGCTGGAGCTGGGCCACTGGCGGGCGTGAGTCCGGGAAAATCGCTGTAACCACCAGCTTCCATGGTGTGGATTATGTGACAACGCCGAACTATATCAGTCTGGATCATCCTGCCAGCGCCGGAATGTTTGAAAGCGCGGATTCTAAATCTCTACTGGCAGAGTCCCTGGCGGCGCATGGGTACTCCGACGAGTCAGTGCAGGCAGTTATATCCCATTACGGCAAAATGGCTGAACTGGAAATGATGGTGGAGGCGACAGAGCGTACGGCAGAACTGGAAACCGCACTACTCGAAAGCCAGGGCCGCCACCTCGAAGCAATGGCCAAGATCGCAGATGCTGAAGCGCGAATCGCTTTGCTGGAGGAAACAGCGGGTATCCGCGATGATGTGCTGGCAGCAATGCAAGACGAACTGGATAACCTCCCGATCTTCGTCTCCGCCGCCCAAAAAGACGCATTCCGCCTCAAAGAACCTGGTGATGCAAAAATCGTTGCCACACTTTTCGAATCTCTGATCAAAGTTGGCGCACGCAACTTGCCTGTCACCAAGAAAATTAAGGAGGTTCCGCAAGCGGCTAACGTCCAGGCACCGCGTGAGACAAGCATCATCACGTTTAATAATTCAATCAATCCGTTTAAATAACCACCAAAAATAACCCCGGCAGCTGCCGGGGTTCTCGTTAACTATTATCGCCTTCGCCTGCGTGCCATATATTTGCGCACCGCGCGGCCTGGACAATCTGAAGCTGTTTCTTTCTGCTGCATCAATCTCGCAGCCATGCTCAAAAATGTCAGGCACAGCCGAAGCCCGGCATACAATAGCGGTTCCAGTGGCCACGTCTCATTGAGCACATATACCGCCATGAAAATCGAGTCAAAAACTATCGCCGCCAGCGATAACTTCATTGTCGAAAGTCGGCGGAGCTGCCGGAGTTTATTCATTGACAAGCCCCGTCAGGCAAAGCTGGCGTTCTTCTTCACGGCGAATCTTTAACCCGGGCAGGGGGACGCCGTTACTGTTCACGAAATCAGGGAGATGGTTACACATATTCACCCATTCCCCTTTCTGCGCCCACTTGTGGATGGACGTTTCTACTCGCATGCCTCGCGCTTTGCTGTAGTAGGTCCGTAAACTATTGCATCCCATATTGAATGCCGCGCTTGTCATTGCGCTGAAGGCATTATCGGGCATGTCTTTGCCCCGGAAGTGCTGGTTAATACAGCGTTCAGCGATCAGGATATTCTTTTCCCAATCAGCGGCGATTTGCTGGTCGGTTTTTCGCACGCCAGGCGTTACCCCGTGTGTATTACCAATCCCGTCAGTCCATACACCCGCCGGGCACTTGTATGGATCACGTCGGCAACCTTCAGCGTTTCCGATAAGCTCAAGCCCCGCCTGGTTGGTTCGCACATTGCCATTACCCATCACGATGGTAATCATCACCGCGATAGCGCAAATTGCACCGCCTCCTGCGGCTGTTTTTCCCTTCATAAAGACCTCATAAGCGAATTTTTTACGCTCCAGGACAAACACCCATTCACAGCCAATACCGACTGACTCGATCCCTTTAGAAGGCACAGGATAATGCAAATCACTTGTTAGCTACGTTTCAAAGATATACATTATTGCTCTAATTAATTTATTTTATTAGGTAAGATAAGTGGCACAACGCGGTGTAAACAAAGTCATCCTGATTGGTACCCTGGGGCAAGACCCGGAGATCAGGTATATACCAAATGGCGGAGCGGTCGGAAGACTCAGCATCGCAACGAATGAATCATGGCGCGACAAGCAAACGGGCCAACAGAAAGAGCAAACAGAATGGCATAAAGTCGTTTTGTTCGGAAAACTTGCTGAAATTGCGAGTGAATATTTACGAAAAGGTTCTCAGGTCTACATCGAAGGGAAACTTAAAACCCGTAAGTGGACAGATGACGCCGGTGTAGAACGTTACACGACGGAAATTATCGTCAGCCAGGGCGGCACCATGCAAATGATCGGCGCTCGCCGCGACGATTCACAGTCCTCAAATGGCTGGGGGCAGTCAAACCAACCTCAAAACCACCAGCAATACAGCGGTGGCAGTAAACCTCAGAGCAACGCCAATAGCGAACCTCCAATGGACTTTGAAGACGATATTCCATTTTGAGAGGGCTGAAAGTTGCTCGATTACTTAAAAATAACTTTACCTAATTGGTGTAAAAAAATGGGCGCAACAAAGCGCCCCAACAATAGAGTTTCAAATTAATAAAAAGGTAATAAATAACATGAAGTTAAATTGAGAAGAGGCAA
>JAFAEU010000090.1 GCA_023423855.1 Pseudomonadota bacterium
CCCTTTACGCTCTCCCGATTCCCGATTCCCGATTCCCGATTCCCGATTCCCGATTCCCGATTCCCGATTCCCGGCCGCCCCATGACCTCCCCCCTGTTCCGCACCCGCATCAAGTTCTGCGGCATGACCCGCCCCGGCGACGTGCGCCTGGCCGGCGAACTCGGCGTCGATGCCGTGGGCTTCGTGTTCGCCGAGCAGAGCCGCCGGCGGGTCGAACCCAGGCAGGCCGCGGCGATGCGCGAGGCGCTGGCGCCGATGGTCGACGCGGTCGCGCTGTTCATGGACAACGGCAAGGAGGAGGTGCAGCAGGTCGTCGGCCTGGTGCGGCCGTCGCTGCTGCAGTTCCACGGCGACGAGGACGACGCGTTCTGCCGTGCGTTCGGGCTGCCGTACCTGAAGGCGGTCGCGATGGGCGGCGACGATCCCCTCGATCCGCTGGCGCTGCATGCCCGCTACCCGGCGGCGGCCGGCTTCCTGCTGGACGCGCATGCGCCCGGCGAGGGCGGCGGCACCGGCCGCGCCTTTGACTGGTCGCGCGTGCCCGGCGGCATGCTCAAGCCCTTCCTCGTGGCCGGCGGACTGACGCCGGACAACGTCCACGACGCCATCCTCGCCACCCACCCCTGGGGCGTGGACGTGTCGAGCGGCGTGGAGGCCGCCGGCGAGCCGGCAGGCGTCAAGGACGGCGCGCGCATGCGCCGCTTCGTCGAGGAAGTGCGGCGCGCCGATTGCAGCTGAAGCCGGGCGGGCTCAGCTCGAAGAGGTCATTCCGAACGTAGCCGGAGGGACCTTGCCGAATCAAATGCAGGTTTGTCATTCCGAGCGCAGCGAGGAATCTGCTTTCAGCCACGTCGAAACAATGGCAAAAGCAGATTCCTCGCTGCGCTCGGAATGACAGTTTGTTGGATGGCCTAGGCGACCTCTGCGAATTGCCCACCGAGCCAGCCGGCCAGCCGTTCGATCTGCGGATCCGGCTCCGCGCGCGTGCACAGGCACCACTGCGCCCCGGTGTCGATGAAGCCCCAGGGCGCGGCCAGCCGGCCCGCGGCAAGGTCCGCGGCGACCAGCGGCTGCGGCGCGATGGCGACGCCCAGGCCGGCGGCCGCGGCTTCCAGCAGGTAGTACAGGTGCTCGAAGCCGGTGCCCAGCCGCAACTGGCCAGCGTCGAGGCCGTGGTGGCGTGCCCACTGCGGCCAGGCCTGCGGCCGCGAGGCGGTGTGTAGCAGTTCTTCGTGTAGCAGGGCCTGCGCCGGCTGCCGCGACAGCCGTTCGAAAGCGGGATGGCGCGGATCGATCACCGGCCCGATCCGCTCCGGCGCCAGCGCGTGCACGCGCCATGCGGCCGGCCACGGCGGCGCGCCGACCAGCAGGGCCGCGTCGAGGCCGTGCAGGGCAGGGTCGAACTCGCCCTCGTGCGGCGACAGGTGCAGCTTGAGTTCCGGCAGATCGCGCTGCAGGCGGTCCAGGCGCGGGATCATCCAGCGCGCCAGCAGACTGCCCGGGCAGCCGATGACGCGGGTGCCGGGTTCGCCGCCACGGCGCAGGGTGCGCACCGTGGCCTGGATCTGCCCGAAGGCGGCGCCGGCGGCATCGCACAGGCGCCCGCCGGCCTCGGTCAGGCGCAGGCCGCGCCCTTCGCGGACGAACAGGGCGACGCCGAGGTCGTCCTCCAGCAGCCGGACCTGGCGGCTCACCGCGCCGTGGGTGACGTGCAGTTCGGCCGCCGCGCGGCTGACGCTGCCCAGCCGTGCGGCCGCTTCGAAGGCGCGCAGGGCATTGAGCGGGGGCAGGGAGCGATCGACCATTTGTGACTTTTCCTGACGGATGGCCCAGATACTATCGATTTTTCCGTGTGGACATGTGCGCTAGAGTGAAACCTGCTCCCGCATCGCCACTCGCCGCCCGTCCATGACCGCCATCTCCCTCCCGCAGGACTTTCACGCCTACCCGGACGCCGCCGGCCACTTCGGCCGCCACGGCGGGCGCTTCGTCGCCGAGACCCTGATCGGGCCGCTGGAGGAGCTGGCCGCGGCCTACGACGCCGCGCGCGTCGATCCGGACTTCATCGCCGCCTTCGACAAGGACCTCAAGCACTACGTCGGCCGGCCCAGCCCGATCTACCACGCCGAACGCCTGAGCCGCGAGGTCGGCGGCGCGCAGATCCTGCTCAAGCGCGAAGACCTCAACCACACCGGCGCGCACAAGGTGAACAACACCATCGGCCAGGCGCTGCTGGCCGCGCGCATGGGCAAGAAGCGGATCATCGCCGAGACCGGCGCCGGCCAGCACGGCGTCGCCAGTGCCACAGTGGCGACGCGGCTCGGGCTGGAATGCGTGGTCTACATGGGCGCGACCGACATCGAGCGGCAGAAGATCAACGTCTACCGCATGAAGCTGCTCGGCGCCGAAGTGGTGCCGGTGACCAGCGGCTCGGCCACGCTCAAGGACGCGCTCAACGAGGCGATGCGCGACTGGGTGACCAACGTGCGCGACACCTTCTACATCATCGGCACCGTGGCCGGCCCAGACCCGTACCCGCGTATGGTGCGCGACTTCAACGCCGTGGTCGGGCGCGAGGCGCGGGCGCAGATGCTGGCCGACTACGGCCGCCTGCCGGACGCGATCACCGCCTGCGTCGGCGGCGGCAGCAACGCGATCGGCCTGTTCCATGCCTTCCTCAACGACGCTGGCGTGCGCATCGTCGGCGCCGAGGCCGCGGGCGACGGCATCGACACCGGACGCCATGCGGCGTCGCTGTCGGCGGGGCGCGTCGGCGTGCTGCACGGCAACCGCACCTATGTGATCTGCGATGACGACGGCCAGATCACCGAGACGCATTCGGTTTCGGCCGGGCTCGACTATCCCGGCGTCGGCCCGGAGCACGCTTTCCTCAAGGACAGCGGCCGCGCCGAGTACGTCGGCATCACCGACGCTGAAGCGATGGCCGCGTTCCACCGGCTCACGCGCAGCGAGGGCATCCTGCCGGCGCTCGAATCCAGCCACGCGGTCGCGCAGGCGATCAAGCTCGCGCGCGAACTGCCGAAGGACGCGCTGGTGCTGTGCAACCTCTCCGGCCGCGGCGACAAGGACGTGCACACCATCGCCGCGCGCGAAGGCATCGCGCTGTAGGAGCGGCTTCAGCCGCGACC
>JAFAEU010000207.1 GCA_023423855.1 Pseudomonadota bacterium
GCCCTGACGTTGTCAGGTGCCTGCGCGACGGGCCGAGACGCAGACCTGCAGTCGCATGCCCGCATGGCATAGTCCCCGGATGCCCGACGCCACCGACCTGCCGCTGCTGTCCCTCACCACCGCGCTCGGCGCCGGCCTGCTGATCGGGCTGCTGTACGAGCGCCGCAAGCAGGACGATCCCGCCATCGCCGCCGGCCTGCGCACGCATACGCTGGCGGCGCTCGCCGGCGCGATCGCGCTGTGGATCGGGATGCCGGCCTTCATTGCCGTGCTGCTGCTCACCGGCACCTTCGCCGCGCTGAGCTACCTGCGCACCAGCCAGGCCGACACCGGCATCACCGCCGAAGTCGCGCTGCTGTGCAGCGCCCTGCTCGGCGGGCTGGCGATGCGCGAACCCGGCGCCGCCGGCATGCTCGCGGTGCTGGTCGCGATCCTGATCCAGGCCAAGGCGCGCCTGCACCACTTCAGCCGCGAGGCGGTCAGCAACCGCGAGGTCGCCGACGGCCTGGTCCTGCTCGCGTTCGCGCTGATCGTGCTGCCGCTGCTGCCGGACGAACCGGTCGATCCCTGGGGCGCGCTCAACCTCGCCACGGTGTGGAAACTGGTGGTGCTGGTGATGGCGGTCGGCGCGATCGGCCACGTCGCGCTGCGCCTGATCGGCAGCCGCTGGGGGCTGGCGGTGTCGGGCTTCTTCGCCGGCTACGTGTCGTCCACCGCGGCCACCGCCGGCTTCGGCCAGCGCGCGAAGGAACAGCCGGCGCTGCTCTCGTCCGCGGTCGGCGCGACGATGCTCGCCAACCTCGCCTCGCTCAGCCTGTTCGTGCCGATCCTGCTGGCGGTGGCGCCCGCGCTGCTGCCCATGGTCGGCCTCGAACTGGCCGCGGCCGGCGCCGTGCTGCTGGCCGGCGCCGGGTTCGGCTTCCACCGCGGCGAGCAGGCGGACGCGCCGCCGCCCACCGCCGACGCGCGCATGTTCCGCATCGGGCAGGCGATCGGCTTCGCCGCGCTGATCGCCGGCGTGCTGGTGGTCTCGCACCTGGCCGCGCGCTGGCTGGGGCCGAACGCGGCGCTGGTCACGGCGTTCCTGACCGCGCTGGCGGAACTGCAGGCGGCGGCCGCGACCGTGGCCACCCTGTTCCGCGACGGCACCATCGACGCGCGCCACGCGCAGTGGGCGGTGGTCGGCCTGCTCGCCGCCAGCTCGGCGGCGAAATCGGTGGTTGCCTTCGTCAGCGGCGGCCGTACGTTCGGCCTGCGCGTCGCGATCGGCCTGGCCGCGATGACCGCGGCCGCGGCGGCCGTGGCGCTGCTGGGTTCCCCGTCCGGAGGCTAGGGCCATGTTCAAGAACCTCATCCCGAAGATCTTCTACGACCGCCTGCAGGACGGGCTCGAGTTCTTCGTCGACGCGCTGGGATTCGAGGTCCAGTACCGGGACGCGAACCTGGCCGTCGTCGCGCGCGACGGCGCCAAGGCCTATCTCGTCGAGAGCCCGGAGTACGCCGCGAAGGATCGCCCGGAGCTCACCATCGACACCGACGATGTCGATGCGGTCTTCCGCGAGATGTCCGCACGCGCGCCGCAGCTGCTGCATCCGAACTCGAACGTGGTCTCGGCCAAACCCTGGGGCTCGCGCGAGTTCGCGATGCTGGACAAGACCACGGTCTGCGTGAATTTCCGCGAGTGGCCGCGGTGACGGATCGATTCAGCCCGCTTCGAGCACTTCCCAACGCGCGTAGGCGGCATCGAGTTCTTCCTGCAGCTGCGCCAGCGCCAGGTTGGCGGCGGTAATCGCGGCGGCGGGCTGCTGGAAGAACGCCGGATCGTTCATCGCCCCGGTGCGCGAGGCGATCTCGCCTTCGAGCCGTTCGATGCGCGCGGGCAGTTCCTCCAGTTCGCGCGCCTCCTTGTAGCTGAGCTTGCGCTTCGCGGGTGGCGCGGCGACTGCGGGCACGTCGGCCGCGACGGGTTTCGCAGGCGTCGCAATCGCCGGCCGCTGCCGCAGCCAGTCGGAATAGCCGCCAACGTACTCGCCCAGCCGGCCGTCGCCTTCCAGCACGAGGGTACCGGTGACCACGTTGTCGAGGAAGTCGCGGTCGTGGCTGACCAGCAGCAGGGTGCCCTTGTAGTCGGCCAGCAATTCCTCGAGCAGCTCCAGCGTCTCCACGTCGAGGTCGTTGGTCGGCTCGTCCATCACCAGCAGGTTCGAGGGCTGCGCGAACAGTTTCGCCAGCAGCAGGCGGTTGCGCTCGCCGCCGGACAGGCGCGTGATCGGCGCACGCGCGCGTTCGGGCGTGAACAGGAAGTCCTGCAGGTAGCCGACCACGTGCTTGCGGCTGCCGTTGATCTCGATGAAATCCTGGCCTTCGGCGACGTTCTCCAGCGCGTTGCGCGTGTCGTCCAGTTGGCTGCGGTGCTGGTCGAAGTACGCGACCTGCAGGCCGGTGCCAAGCTTCACCTCGCCGCCCTCGGGCACCAGTTCGCCGAGCAGGATCTTCAGCAGCGTGGACTTGCCCGAACCATTGGGGCCGATGACACCGATCCGGTCGCCGCGCAGGACGGTGGCGGACACGTCGTCCAGCAGCACGCGTCCGCCGTAGCCCTGGGTCAGGTGCCGTGCCTCGATGACACGCTTGCCCGAGTTGCGCGCGCCGGCCACTTGCATCTTCACGTTGCCCGACAGTTCGCGTCGCTGCGCGCGTTCCCGGCGCATTGCCTTGAGCGCGGTCACGCGGCCCTCGTTGCGGGTGCGGCGCGCCTTGATCCCCTGCCTGATCCAGACCTCCTCCTGCGCCAGCAGCTTGTCGAAGCGCGCGTTTTCCTGCGCCTCGGCGTGCAGCCGCTCCTCGCGCCGGCGTAGGTAGTTCTCGTAGTCGCCCGGCCAGCTGCTGACGCGGCCGCGGTCGATCTCGACGATGCGGGTGGCCAGCGCGCGCAGGAAGCTGCGATCGTGGGTGACGAACACGATGCTGCCTGCGAACTGCCTGAGGAAGCCCTCGAGCCAGGCGATGGCTTCGATGTCGAGGTGGTTGGTGGGTTCGTCCAGCAGCAGGATGTCGGGGTTGCGCACCAGCGCCTGCCCCAGCAGCACGCGCCGCTTCATGCCGCCCGAGAGCGCGGAAAAGTCCGCGTCCTCGGGCAGTTCCAGCCGGTCGAGCACCTGCTGCACGCGGCGGTCGAGATCCCAGCCGTGCCGCGCCTCGATGTCCGCCTGGGCCTCGCCCATGGCCGCCATGTCGCCCTCGTGCAGCGCGTGGTGGTAGCGCGCGAGCACGCGACCGAGGTCGCCCAGGCCCAGCGCGACCACGTCGAACACCGTGCCGTGCGCGTCCTGCGGCACCTCCTGCGCCATGCGCGCGACGACCACGCCGGACTGCAGGCGGAGTTCGCCGTCGTCGGGCCGCAGCTCGCCGGCCATCAGCCGCATCAGCGTCGACTTGCCGACGCCGTTGCGGCCGACAATGCATACGCGCTCGCCGGTCTCGATCGCCAGATCGACCTTTTCAAGCAGCAGCGGGCCGCCGACGCTGAAGTCGACGCCCTGGAACTGGAGGAGGGACATGCGGCCAATTCTACCGGGCGCCCCCAGGCATGGAGGCCATCGGTGCCGGGACCACGGCTGCAGTCGACCACGCGCGACCGCGCGGCCGGGATGCTGCTGCGGCCGGCTCAGCGCTCCAGGATCGCCACCACGCCCATGCCGCCGGCGGTGCAGATCGAGATGAGCGCGCGGCCGCCGCCGCGTTCCTTCAGCTGCTTGGCGGTGGTGGCGACGATGCGCGCGCCGGTGGCGGCGAAGGGATGGCCGGCGGCCAGCGAGGAGCCGACCGGGTTGATCTTCTCCGGGTCGATGCGGCCCAGCGGCGCGTCAAGGTGCAGGCGGTTGCGGCAGTAGTCCTCGCTCTCCCAGGCGCGCAGCGTGCACAGTACATGGGCGGCGAAGGCTTCGTGGATCTCGTAGAGGTCGAAGTCCTGCAGGGTGAGGCCGTTGCGCGCCAGCATCTCGGCCACGGCCACGGTCGGCGCCA
>JAFAEU010000306.1 GCA_023423855.1 Pseudomonadota bacterium
GCCGTGGACCAACGCCTCGCAGCAGGCGATGGACCTGCTGCAGCAGTGGCCGTACCCGCTGGTGGCGCAGCTGCGCGACAGCCAGGCCTACGTGATGCTGGTCGGCTTCGGCAAGAGCCTGTTCGACTACCACTCGGCGCAGGTGCGCGACCACCAGGCCGACTGGCAGCCGCTGCTGAAGTGGCTCAAGCGCGCCTGACCTGCCTCCGGGCCGCCGAGCAATGCCACCGGGAGGAAAGCGTCGATGCGTGAACTGATCCTGCTGCGCCATGCCCACGCCGAGCCGCCGCTGCCCGGGCAATCGGACTTCGACCGGCCGCTGTCGGCCGAGGGGCTGGCCGAGGCCGATGCGGTCGCCACCTGGCTGCGCGACAAGGCGCTGGTGCCCGACCGCGTGCTGTGCTCGCCGGCGCGGCGTGCGCGCGAGACGCTGGAGGCGGTGGTCGAGGCCGTGGGCAACCTCGACAAGCGGCTCGAACCGTCGATCTACGAGGCCATGCCCGGCACCCTGGCCGGCCTGGTCGACGGCCATCGCGACGCTGACCGCCTGCTGGTGGTCGGCCACAACCCCGGGCTGGAGCGGCTGGTGGCGCTGCTGCACAGCGGCCAGTCGGGCGACTACCGCGGCATGCCGCCGGCCGCGATCGCGGTGCTGGCGCTGCCGGCCGGGGCCACGATCGAGCCCGGCATCGCCACCCTGTCCGCGTTCTGGTGGCCGTGAGCGCGATGGCATTGCGATGGCGGCCGGATGCCTGCGGGACTCCTCGAAGCTTCGCCATTCCGACCCCGGGCCTGATCCGGGAGGGAGATCCATGCGTCTGAAGGGAAGCTCTGGACATCCCGGATCCGTCATTTCGAACGCAGTGGGAACCCTTGTTTTTCAGTCGTCTGCATTCCCGCGATTTCCCGCGACGCTCGAAATGACGGATTCTGGATGTTCCCGGAAGGGCGGGGCGCCCCGCGGCGCCCGCAGCGACGGGACCCGGGCCATGGCAGGCAGGCGTCTGCGCTGGCTGGTGCTGCTCGGCGCCTGGTTCGCGATGGCGACGCCGGCGGCCGAGATCGACACCGCGAAGTCGCGCATCGGCTTCTCCCTGAAGACGCGCTGGGGACAGGCGCTGGAAGGGCGCTTCCCGCAGTGGCAGGGCGAGATCGTGCCGGTTTCGGAGCTGCGCCGGCAGGTGCGGCTGCGGCTGCCGACCGACGGCGTCGAGATCCTCGACCATCCGCAGTACTCGAAGATCACGCGCGGCAAGGGCTTCTTCGACGCCGACCGGCACCCGCACGTGGAATTCGTCTCCGATCCCTACACCGACGAACTGCTGCGCGAGGGCGGCCTGCTCGCCGGCGCGCTGACCATCCGCGGCGTGCGCCGGCGCGAGGTGTTCACCATCGAGCCGGCGACCTGCGACCGCCCGACGATCGACTGCGACGTGGTCGCCAGCGGTGTGGTCTACCGCAGCGACTTCGCGATGGACCGCTGGGCGTTCGCGCTGTCGGACCGGGTCGTGTTCTCGCTGCACATCCGCGCCCGGCCCGCACCGACGCCATGACCGCGGCGGTGCGTGCGCTCGTCGCGCTGCTGGTCCTGGCCTGCAGCGCCTGCAGCAGCCTGTCGAACCTGCAGCGCGAGCAGGCCGCGGGAATCGCGGTCGCGGCGCGATCGACGCAGATCGACTGCGATGCGCCCGATGCCTGCGCGCGGCCCTCGCCGCTGCGCGAGCTGGGCGTGCGCGCCTACGCGCAGAGCACGCCGCAGGCGCCGCGGCACTACGCGCTGCTGCTCGACTACGGCCAGGACGCACTGGTCTCGCGCCTGGACCTGATCCGCGGCGCGACCACCAGCATCGACCTGCAGACCTACATCTTCGACGAGGACGACGCCGGCCACCTCGTGCTCGACGAGCTGATGGCCGCGGTGCGCCGCGGCGTGCGCGTGCGGGTGCTGGTCGACCAGCTGTCGGCGCTGCGCCAGGTCGCCACCCTGGCGGCGCTGGCCTCGGCCCACGTCAACTTCGAGATCCCCATCTACAACCCGGTGCTCGAGCGCGCGCGCATCAGCTATCCGATGTACGCCTGGGCCGCGGCCTGCTGCTGGCGCCGGCTCAACCAGCGCATGCACAGCAAGCTGCTGCTGGTCGACGGCATCGTCGGCATCACCGGCGGGCGCAACTACCAGGACGACTATTACGACTGGAACCCGGAGTTCAACTTCCGCGACCGCGACGTGCTGGTCAGCGGTCCGGCGACCGTAGACATGGCGGCGAACTTCGAGGCGTTCTGGAACGCGCGTCTGAGCGTGCCGGTGGAGCGGCTGGACGACGTCGGCCGCCACCTGCTGCGCGCCGGCGCGCCGGCGCTGCCGGACGGGCCCGACGAGGCTCCGCGGCGGGTTGCGGCGGTGTCGCGCGCGGCGGACGACCGGGCCCTGGTGCAGCGGGACCTGGCCGAGGCCGCGATCCCGGTGGGCGAGGTGGTGTTCATCGCCGACCTGCCGCAGAAGCACCGGCGCGACCGCGAGATCGCCGCCGGCGCGATCCACGCCTCGCCGCTGCTCAACGAACTGATCGAGTCGGCGCAGGAGGAAGTACTGCTGCAGACGCCCTACCTGGTGCTGTCGAAGCAGGCGCAGGCCATGTTCGGGCGCATGCACGAGCGCGAACCGCCGCCGCGCGTGGTCGTGTCCACCAACAGCCTCGCGGCCACCGACTCGTTCATCACCTACGCGCTGTCGTACATGTACAAGCGTCGCTACCTGCGCGACTTCGGCTTCGAGATCCACGAGTTCAAGCCGTTCCCGGAGGACGCGCCGATCGACCTGGAGGCCACCGGCGCGGTCGATATCTCCTGGAACGCCGACGGCAGCGTCAACATCGGCGAGATCGCGCGCGATGCAGATGCCGACGCCGGCGGAGACCCCTCCGGCCGCCGCACGCCGCCACTGGCGCGCGAATACGCCGCGCTGCGCTACGCCGGCATCGGCGTCCACCAGCGCGTGCCGCTCAAGCGCGCCGGCGTGCGCTTCGGCCTGCACGCCAAGTCGCTGGTGATCGACAACCGCATCGGCGTGGTCGGCACCCACAACTTCGACCCGCGCGGTGACGACTACAACACCGAGAGCGCGGTGATCATCGACGACCCCACGTTCGCGCGCGCGCTGGCCGACAGCATCCGCCGCGACATCGCGCCGGAGAACGCCTGGGCCATCGCGAGGCGCGACAAGCCACCGGTGTTCTCCGGGCTCGAATACTCGCTGGCCAAGGTGTCCGAGCACCTGCCGGTGTTCGACCTGTGGCCGGTGCGCTACGCCACCAGCTACGAGTTCCAGCCCGGGCCGGCCTGCCCGGCGCCGCTGTCGCCGTTCGACCCGGGCTTCCGCGCCTGCTACGAACCGGTCGGCGACTTCCCCGAGGTCAACCTCGGCTTCCGCACCCTGCTCACGCGCATCTTCACCGCCTTCGGCGCGGGACTCGCGCCGATCCTCTGAGGCCCTCCGGAAGTTTCCGGCCGCCATGCGTTCAGCTCCTTCCCCCCGCAAGCGGAGGGGGGCAAGCGCGGGAAAGGGGCCAAAACGCCCGGACGGCCCAGGTCATCAGTCATGCCTCGCAGCCGCAACCGTCGGCCTCCGAAACCCATCCAAATCAACAGGTTCGGGCGTGGACGCAAGCCCATCCCCAAGCACATGACTTCCGGCCCATGTGCGAACCTGTTTAGTGTATTACTTTACCAACACACCAAGACACAACGCCCCCACGAGGACCGCCATGAACACCGTTTTCCAGACCGCCCCCCGCCCATCCCTTCCGCTGCAGGCGCGCACCGCCCTCCCGCTTCCCGCCTCCGAGCGCCGCGCGCGCGGCTTCGGCATCGGCTACGGCAACAGCAGCGGCTATGCCAGCGACAGGCGCTACACCCCGGAATCGGGCAACGCGCGCTTCCGCTTCGCATGACGCACGCGGCCGCGTCGTCCGCCGCCGCCACGGCGCGGGGCGGACCCTGCGCGGCAGGGCGCAATTGACGCGTGCGCGCCGCGGAGCCTAGGCTGCGCATCTTTCCGTCCCCCGGTATCCCACCATGTCGCTTTCGCTGACCATCGACCTCAACGACCAGGACCTCGAGCACTTCACCAACGCGCTGAAGGCCGCACACAAGGCGGCAGCGGACAAGTCGCAGGAGGAGATCATCCAGGCCGCGGCCTCGCTGCTGGAGGGCGCGCAGAAGGTCGAGATGCCGGACTTCATCCGCGGCCGGCTGGAGCGGCTGGACGACATGATCGCGATGGTCCGCGACGAGGGCTGGCACCTCGACGACGAGGACAAGCAGCACGTGCTGTCGGCGCTGGTCTACTTCGCCGACCCGAAGGACGTGATCCCGGACCACGTCGAGGTGCTGGGCTTCCTCGACGACGCGATCATGATCGAACTGTGCGTGCGCGAGCTCAGGCACGAGCTCGACGCCTACGACGACTTCTGCGAATTCCGCGAGCGCGAGGCGAACAAGCGCGGCGTCGAACCTTCCGCCGTCGGCCGCGCCGACTGGCTGGACGGCCGCCGCGACGAACTGGTCGAGCGCATGCACGCGCGCCGCGAACGCGATGGCGGCGGGTTCGGCCTCGGCTACGGCAGCAGCAGCGGCTACGGTCGCGCGTCCTATTCGCGCGCCTGGCGCCCGAGCCTGTTCCGCTTCCGCTAGGCCGGGCGCGGATGTTCCGCGCGGACGTCAGCGTCGGGCAACTCAACGCGCTGTCGCGGAACACCGCGATGGAGCCGCTCGGCATCGTCTTCACCGAAATCGGCCCCGACTTCCTGCGCGCGACGATGCCGGTCGACGCGCGCACCCACCAGCCCTACGGCCTGCTCCACGGCGGCGCCTCGGTGCTGCTGGCCGAGACGCTCGGCAGCAGTGCCGGCGGCCTGTGCGCGCCCGAGGGCCACGGCGTGGTCGGTATCGAGATCAACGCCAACCACCTGCGCGGCGTGCGCAGCGGCACCGTCACCGGCACCGCGCGGCCGCTGCACGTGGGTCGCAGCACCCAGGTGTGGGAAATCCGCATCGAGGACGCCGCCGGCAGGCTGGTCTGCATCTCGCGGCTGACGTTGGCGCTGGTGCCGCGCGACTGAGCGCCGGGCTGGCAGGCGCGCTGCGCACCACCAGCGACCGGCAGCGTCGGACGGCCCAGAAATTCCCCGTCATCCCCGCGAAAGCGGGGATCCATGGGCGTTCGCCTTTGGAACGCAAGGTCCATGGATTCCCGCTTTCGCGGGAATGACGGCCTCGAGGGTGTCTGCCAGCGACGGGTCCGGCTTCCCGCCCGCTGCTGGCCGCGCCCGGCCCGCATTCGGTATCGTGTCCGGCTTCGGACTCCCCCGGTTCCGCTGCCTGGCCTCCTGTCGTGCGTGTCTTCCGCTACGCCGTGCGTTTCCCGTTCCTGCTGTGGCACGTGCTGGTGCACCTGCCGGTCACGCTGCTGCTGATGGCGCCGCCGTTCGGCCGCCTCCAGCTGGCCGGCGGCGGGCGCCTGCAGCACCGCATGGTGCGGCTGTGGTCGGGCGGGCTGATGCGCGTGTTCGGCATGCGCGTGCGCCGCATCGGCCACCCGATGCCGGGTGCGGTGATGTTCGTCGCCAACCACGTCAGCTGGATCGACATCGTCGCGCTGCACAGCCAGCGGATGATGGGCTTCGTCGCCAAGCGCGAGATCGCCGGCTGGCCGCTGGTGGGCTGGCTGGCCGCGCGCGGCGAGACGATCTTCCACCAGCGCGGCAGCCAGGAGTCGCTCGGCGGGGTGCTGCACGAGATGCTGGCGCGGCTGCGCGACGGCCGCGCGGTCGGCGTGTTCCCGGAAGGACGCACGCGCAGCGGTCGCGAGGTCGGGCCGTTCCATGCGCGCATCTTCCTCGCCGCGGTCGAGGCCGGGGTGCCGGTGCAGCCGGTGGCGCTGCGCTACGGCGAGCACGGCAGCGCGCAGGCCGCGGTCGCGTTCGCGCCGGGCGAGAGCTTCTTCGGCAACTTCCTGCGCCTGCTCGGCGAACCGTCGCGCCCGGTCGAAGTGGTGTTCCTGGAACCGATCGCGCCCGGCGACGCCGAAGGCCGCCGCCGCATCGCCGAAACCGCTCGCGAACGCATCGTCGCGGCGATGGCGCCATGA
The DNA here is from genome assembly GCA_023423855.1 of Pseudomonadota bacterium. Classification (GTDB taxonomy): domain Bacteria; phylum Pseudomonadota; class Gammaproteobacteria; order Xanthomonadales; family Xanthomonadaceae; genus Luteimonas. The sequence continues at coordinate 6,149 of JAFAEU010000306.1, forward strand.
CGCCCGACGGCGGCGACGGGTTGCCGGCCTACGCACCGCCGCGCTGGCTGCGCAGCCCGCACCTGCAGACCGTGCTCGGCACCAGCCCGTGGCGACGCAAGCGCGGCGCGCAGGCGCTGGCCGCGGTCGGCGCGACCACCAGCGAGCACCTGGTCGACGGCGGCGACGGCGTCCGC
>JAFAEU010000316.1 GCA_023423855.1 Pseudomonadota bacterium
CATAGGTGTTGTAGGCCCTGGCCCCGGGGAACGCGGCTTCGATGATCGGTCTCTGGAAGTCGTGCAGCGCCTCGGCCGCCCCCAGCACCGACACCACGCCGGGAATGCTGCGGCCCTGCGCAAGCAGCCATTTCGAGAGACGGACAATGGGATCGACATAGGCCACGACCACCTCGGGCCGCCATGCCGCGATGGCGTCGGCGTAGGCCGCCATGTTGTCGTCGCGCATCAGGAAGCTGTTGAGCATGCGGCGGTTGAAGGCCGCGTGGTACAGCCGGTCCTTGAGCTGGGCGACGCGACCCGGGTCGCCCACGGCGCCGCCCCACAGGAACAGCGCGCGGCGCCCCAGCCTTGCGCCGGTCCAGCCATAGCCGCGCCACATCACCGCGGCGCGGCGGTCGTTGCTCTCGCGGGTGTAGCCGAAGCGCAACGGCTCGCCGGTGGAGCCGCCGGTCGCCTTGTACAGCAGCTCTTCGCGCAGCGAACGCGCCTTGAGGTCGTCGAAACGGGTGCGGATATCGGCCTTGGTCAATACCGGCAGGCGCGCGTAGTCCTGCATCGACTTGAGGTCGCCGGGTTCGAAGCCGATCGCCTGCCAGCGTTCCCGGTAGAACGGTACCTGCTCCCAGCAGTGCGCGACCAGCGCGGTCAGCTTGCGCCACTGCAGGTGCGCGACCTGCTCGGGCGAGAGCCACTGGCTGGCTTCGTATTCGCGCAGGTGGCGCAGCGTGGCGCGCCCGCGCAGGCCCTCGTAGGCGGGGTAGAGGGCGCCGCGGAATGCCCGTTCGTAGAGGCTCATGCCGCCGTCTCCGCACGGCGCAGGGCCCATCCCAGCAGGCGCCCGACGAAGGCCGGACGCCCCCTGGCGTAGCCGGCGTGCAACTGCTGGAGGTGGCGCAGGTCCGCCGCGCTCCAGAAGCCCAGCAGCAGGGTGCCGGCGGCGTACAGCGCTGCGAGCAGCGGCGCACCGATGACCAGCGTCGGCAGGTGGGGCAGGTGGCCCTTGGTCGTCCAGGCGACGAGGCCCGCGACCACGGCCGCGGCCAGCACGCGCAGCATGCGGTTCCATTCCAGCCGGGCGCCGCTGTAGCGCAGCGCCAGTCCGATCACCAGCAGCGCCATCAGCGTGGTCGTCGCGGCGAACGCGGCGACGGCGCCGCCCAGGCCGTAGCGCTTGATCAGGACGATATCCAGGACGATCTTCATCACTGAGCAGGCCAGCACGATGACCATCAATGCCCGCTGCCGGTCGGCGCCGAGCAGGTAGCCCGAGGCGCCCTGCGACAGCACCGACATCGCGCCCGCGGACAGGCAGAGCGCGAACACGAGCGCGGCCGGTGCGAACGCCTGGCCGTAGAGCAGGCCGATGATCTGGTCGGCGAAGACCACGCCGAAGGCCACCAGCGGCGCGGCCAGCGCGCTCAGGTAGGTCGTGGACAGCGCCAGTCGCCTGCTCGCGACCTCGCGCCCCTGGCTCTGGGCGTTGGCCATCATCGGCAGCATCAGCGCGCCGAACACGCCCGGCACCAGCAGCAGCGCCCCGCTCGCGAGCTGGAAGGCCACCTTGAACTGGCCCGCAGCCGCGGAGTCGTCGAACAGGGTCAGGAACAGCACCTCGACTTCGCTCGCGGTGATGAAATTGACCGCGACCGTGACCGCGACCATCGCCGTGTAGCTGTACAGGCGCCGGCGCATGCCGTCGCCGATCGGTTCGCGCGGCTCCGCGGGCGGCAGCAGCGGCGCCACCTGCCGCCGCGAGATCCACCAGAACAGCAGGCTGGACACCGTGTACGCGCCGAGGAACCACTCCATCGGACCGTCCAGCCACCAGGCGATGATGATCAGCAGCAGGTTCAATGGCGTGACGATGACGGCGATCGCCGCGGTCGCGCGGAAGTTCTCGTAGCCCTTGGCGATGCTGATGTTGAACATGTACAGCGCGCGCAGGATCGTCGTCAGCACCAGGATCGCCAGCAGCACGGCATGGTCGAAGTCGGGCATGACCCGTTCGCCGTACACCATGAACAGGGCGCTGCCGGCGAGCACGACCACGGCGAGGAATCCGGCCTGCACGCGCCAGGCCCAGGCGAGCAGGGAACGAATCTGCGCCTGCGTTCCGGCGCCGCGCAGCTCGGCCACGAACTTGACCACCGCGCTGGAGACGCCGCAATTGGTGATCGCCACGCCGGTGGCGACCAGCCAGATCACCAGGCTGTACGCGCCGTAGTCCGCCGGCCCCAGGTGCCGCGCGATGATGATCGACGTCAGCATGCCGAGGAAGTACTCGGTGTAGATGCCCACCGAGGAGAACAGGGTATTGCGGATGATCTTGCCGCGCGTACTCATGAGCCCGCCAACACGAACAGCACCTTGACCACCAGCCACAGCCCGATCGCGCTGGCGACGGACAGCACGCACCACTTGAACCAGTCCCGCTGCACGCTGAAGGCCGGCAGGCCCGACCAGCGCTCCTGCGCGCCGCCGTACCAGCCGGTCACCAGGCCCAGCAGGATGTAGAGCAGGATCACGTAGCTGCGGCTCAGGAAGAACGCGCAGGCGAAGAAGCCGACCAGCGAAACCAGCAGCGTCATCGCCATCCTGCGTTCCTCGATCCACAACTGCTGGTGTCCGGGATCCTCCATGGTTGCGGGCAAGCGCAACACCATGATCGGCATCAGGAAGCAATAGACCACCATAGCAAGCCAGACGGTGTAGCCGACGATGCCGGTTTCGGCCAGCACCAGCACGAACGAGTTGTGCGCGGTCAGCCAGGTGTGTTCGGTGAAGTTGCCGACGCCGACGCCGAAGACCGGATTCGCGATGAACATCTGGATGCCGTCGTACCAGGTTTCGATGCGGCCATAGGCGGAGGATTCGCCGGCGTCGAGTTCCTGCATGCGCGTGGGCAGCATCATCAGCACCGCCATGCCGGCGGCACCCAGCGTGCCGGCGACCAGCAGGCCGCGCCGCAACCACAACCAGATGCCGGCCATCGCCATCACCGCGAGGAACGCGCCGCGCGAATCGGTCAGGTAGACGCCGTACAGCAGGGTGGCCGCGACCGTCCACCAGAACAGCCGACGCAGGCCCAGCAGGCCGCCGCGGCCGGCCATCAGCAGCGTCATCGGGATCGCCATGACGAACAGCATCGCCAGGTCGTTCGGATCGCTGAAGATGCCGACGTACTGGATGCGCCCGTCCTGCACGGTCGGCATGCCGGTCCAGCCCTCGCCGAGCTTCACCTGCTCGATGCCGTGGATCGTCAGCACCATCGCCGACAGCGAGATCACCCACATGATGCGGTAGCAGTTCCTGGTCGAGTAGCCGGCCTGCGCCACCAAGGTCAGGGCCAGCAGCGCAGGCAGGAATTCGAGGAACCTCGGCAGCGCGCCGCCGATCCAGCCGTTGACCGCGACCGTGAACATGCCGATGACGATGAACACCGCGAACAGCAGGTAGGTCGGCTGGTCGAACGGCCGCCGCTCGCGTCCGATCGCCCACGTGCCCAGCGCCGCGAGCAGCGCGATCGGCAGGATCGGCACGCCCATGTCGACGAGGGCGGGATACTCCTGCGGCCGGATCAGCACCAGCCCGAGCCATGCCAGCAGGAACAGCATCATGACGGATTCACCCGCAGCGCCGTCGGGTGCGCGAACAGTTCGGGAACGGTGAGGATGCCCTGGAACCATGCGTCGTCGACGGTACGTTCGACCGCGGTGCGCAGCAGCCGGTAGCGATCGCCGGTCGGCCATGGATTGGTGCCGCTGACGTAGCTGAAACCGATTCGGAAACCCTGGTCGCGCACGAGGTCGATGACGCGTGCATCGTAGGCATCCGGGCCGCCCACGGGGTAGGACATCGCGACCGCCGGCGATCCCAGCTCCGCGGTCAGCCGCGCCTGGCATTCGACCACCTCGGCGCGCAAGGCGTCGTCAGGCAGCTTCGCCAGCATCCGGTGGTGCGTGCCGTGGCCACCGATCTCCATGCCGCCGTCGCGCATCTCGCGCAACTGGTCCCATGTCATCGGCCGGCAATCGGCATGTCCCTGCGCGCGCGGCCGCTGCAGATCGCGCTCGAGTCCGTCGATCACGGCCTGCTGGCCGGCGTCGTCGAGGTGCTTCAGGCGGTCCAGCAGCATGCCGACCAGCGCACGCCGCGCCTCGCGCCCGGCCGGGAGCGACAGGTCGAGACCGAGCCCGGGCAAGCGAAGCCGGTCGGCGTCCGCGCTCACGACCAGATGCGCCAGCCAGTCGTAGGCATAGGGCAGGCCGCTGTCGATGTGGCCCGTGGCGACGAAGAACGTGGCCGGGACGCCGAGCTCGCGCAGGATCGGAAACGCGATCGCATGGTTGTCGTCGTAGCCGTCGTCGAAGGTGACCAGCACGGCATCCCGCGGCAGCGCAGGGCCACCGTCGAGCGCCGCGACGACTTCTCGGCAGGAGACGGGGTGGAAGCGGTCGCGCAGGTATCGCATCTGGCGGCGGAAATCCGCCGGCGCGGCGCTGACCAGCGCCGGATCGAACGCGAACCCGGCATCGAGGTCGCGGACGCGGTGGTAGGCGAGGACCCGGAGGTCTCGCCGGAACAGTCCGCGCACCCGCTGCAGCGCGGGCAGCAGGCGCCACGCATGCGCGCGCGCGGCCAGTCGCTGCCGGCGGCTCGGCGGCGGCTGGAGGCCGTGCGCTGCGTCGATGGCGGGATCACCCTGCATGGGTCGGCGAGCGGCGGTGCGGTGGATGGAGCCGGCGCTGTTCCTGCCCGGTGCTGCGCACGCGTCTTCCCCCGATGGCGAACGCGGTGCCGGCATGGACGGTCGCGTGCATGCCGATGCCCTTCCGAAGGGCATGCGCCCGCCGCGCGCAAGCAT
>JAFAEU010000322.1 GCA_023423855.1 Pseudomonadota bacterium
GAGGAGTACAAGCTGCTGCTGGAGACCATCCGCGGCCTGATCGAGATCCTCGAGGATCCGGAAGTGCTGCTGGAGGTGATCCGCACCGAGCTGCGCAACGTCAAGGAAGAATTCGGCGACGAGCGCCGCAGCGAGATCCGCGCCAGCGAGGAAGACCTCGACATCCTCGACCTGATCGCGCAGGAGGACGTGGTGGTCACGCTCTCGCACGCCGGCTACGCCAAGCGCCAGCCGGTCACCGCCTACCGCGCCCAGCGCCGCGGCGGCCGCGGGCGCAACGCCGCGGCGACCAAGGACGAGGACTTCATCGACCAGCTGTGGCTGGTCAACACCCACGACACCCTGCTCACCTTCACCAGCGCCGGCCGCGTGTTCTGGCTGCCGGTGCACCAGCTGCCCGATGCCGGCCCGAACGCGCGCGGCCGCCCGATCATCAACTGGATCGCGCTGGAGGAAGGCGAGAAGGTGCAGGCCGTGGTGCCGGTGCGCGAGTACGAGGCCGACAAGTTCGTGTTCTTCGCCACCCGCAACGGCACCGTGAAGAAGACGCCGCTGCCCGAGTACGCCTACCGGCTGCAGCGCGGCAAGATCGCGATCAACCTCGACGACGGCGACGCGCTGGTCGGCGTGGCGCTGTCGGACGGCCATCGCGACATCATGCTGTTCGCCAGCAACGGCAAGGCCGTGCGCTTCGCCGGCAGCACCGTGCGCCCGATGGGCCGCACCGCCACCGGCGTACGCGGCATCCGGCTCGCCGAGGGCGAGGAAGTGCGCAGCCTGGTGGTGGTGGACGGCGACGGCGACATCCTCACCGCCAGCGAGCGCGGCTACGGCAAGCGCACGCCGCTGGAGGAATACCCGAAGAAGGGTCGCGGCACCCAGGGCGTGATCGCGCTGCAGACCACGGCGCGCAACGGCAGGCTGGTCGGCGCGATCCAACTGTCCGACCACCACGAGGTGCTGCTGATCTCCGACGGCGGCACCCTGGTGCGCACGCGCGCGACGGAAATCTCCCAGGTCGGTCGCAACACCCAGGGCGTGACCCTGATCCGGCTGGGCGAGGGCGAGAGCCTGCAGGCGATCGAGCGCGTGGATGCGTCCCTGGACGCCGACACCGATGCCGCGGCCGACGACGCGCCGTCGCAGCATCCGAGCGATGGGGACGGCCCGCGCGCGGACGCATGACGCACAGGGGCCGGCGCGAGGGCCTGTCGGAGTCTCGAAGCCCGCACGCCGGAACGGCGGCTCCGACGCGGGTCGCCACGGCGCCTGTTGACGGCGCGCGCGCCGCGCCGGTTACTCGCTGACGACGGCCTGCGCGAGCTCGCGCACCAGCCTGTCCGGGTCCTCGCGCAGCTTCAGGGCCTCGGCCCTGGCCTCGGCGTCCGTGGCCAGGCTGCCGCGGGCCTGCAGCGCCTGCAGCGCCTGGAAGCGCACCAGCGGCGAGGAATCGGCCAGGCGGCCGAGCAGCGCACGATGGATCGCGTCGCCCTCCAGGGGCGCGGCCGCGCGCGTCGCTTCCAGCCGGACCGATGCGTCATCGTCGTCCATGCCGCGGACGACAGCCTCGGTTGCGGCGACCGGCAGCGGGGCGCCGTCGCCGGAAGCGGTCGCCAGTTGCCCCAGCAGGGCCACGGCCGTCGCGCGGATCGCGGCGCGATCGCTGTTCGCGAGCCCGGCCAGCGGTTCGGCCAGCGCGATGTCGTCGTCCGTGACCTGGCCCTGGAGGCGCGACAGCGCGGCGGAAGCCCGCAGTTCGGCGAGTTCGCCGTCGGGCGGCAGGGCCGCCAGGGAATCGAAAGCGGAACGGAACGGAGACGAGGCGGTCGGCATGGGGTCCATGGCCTGCGGCGGCGGAGGGGCGGCGACGTCGGACGACTGTTGCCCGCACGCGCCCAGCAGCGCGGCGCAAACCGCCGCCGCCAGCGACAGGCGCCTGCGTCCCGGGGAGGCTCGCGGAGTCGGCCGATCAGCGTCCATGGGGCGATTGTGCCGAAATCGGCGTGAAGGGCCGTTGGCGGGACCGCATGCGCCGCGCGCGGGATCTCACGCCGGATCGAAGGTGCGGATCGAGATCGCGAGCCGCTCGCATCGGGGCCGCAGCGTCTCGAACAGGGCGCGGAGGTTCGCGCAGGCTGCCATCGTCGACTGGGCCGCCAGCGTGTAGCGGGGATCGCCCGCCAGGCGCAGGCCATTCCATCGGCCGGTCACGAAGTCGTCGATCGTGATCGCCTCGGCGGCAGGTCCGGCATGGCCCGAGGTCCGCTTCCAATCCAGCACCACGTGGTTCTCGCGCGACGCCGCCGGTGCGGATCCCGGACCGAGGTACAGGCGCGTGCGATGCCAGCGCACGAGCGACTCGGCGGATTCGAGGGACGCCCGCGCGAGCGGCGACAGCCGGCGGACGATCTCCGGCGGCATGGCGTCGCCGGTGGCATCGCGCGGCTGGCTGGCGGCGAGGACGTGGCCGGCATTGAAGAAGCGGTCGCGGGTCTCGCCGGGCAGGCGCAGCGACAGGTTGATGCGCTGCCGGTCCGTGGCCGCGGAACCGAATGCGCTCCACAGGGCCGGATCCGGGGCGTCGACGGCGCGACGCCCGCGCCCCGGCGCCCGGCTGGCGTCGCGGCGCAGCGCTTCCAGCACCGACAGCACGGCTTCGCCGTCGCCGCCCGTCGCCGGCGCCTCGCGCGGGGACTCAGCGCTGGCCATTGGCGAGGATCGTGGTGTTGGTCCAGTCGATCGCGGTGCCAACGTCCGTGCTCGACCAGCCCTCGGGCGGGTGCTGCAGCCACTGCAGCTGGATCTCGGCCTGCACGCGGTTGGCGACTTCCTCGAAGTCGCGCGGCGGGTTGGCGCCCTGGTAGATGCTGTTCAGTGCGGAAATGCCGGCCGCCGCCGCGACACCCCAGGGGCCGAAGCCGGCGGCGATCGTCCCGGTGAAGCCGGCGAGTCCGTTGACGATCGAATTGCGGGTGGCGTCGGACGCATTGATCGCGTCGAAGTGCTTGAGCATGCCCGAGATCAGCACGCCGTTGAACGCGCCGGCATTCTCGGGCGTGAACTCCATCGAGCACGACACCTCGCTGATGAGCTGTTCGACCGCGTCGACCACCGCCTGCGGATCATCGCCGGCGTTCTTTTCGAGGTAGATCTGCACCAGGCTGCCGAGGGCATCGAGTTCGCCGGTCTCGTAGCCGGCCTGCTTGCCGTTCCAGTAGTCGGCGCTCGCGCCCATCTCGCGCATGATCAGCGCCATGTTCTCGGCGGTCAGCACCCGTGCGCCATTGCCGGTCAGGTATTCGAGCACGTGTTCGGGTGCAGCCGCGAAGGCCTTGGCGAAGGCCACGGAGTCGCCGCTCGCCCAGGCCATGGCGGCGATCGCGGTGGCGCCGTTGAGTTCGGTGCTCCGGCCGTTCACGGACACGTCGAAGCTGCGCCCGGCCATCCATGTGTCCATGAACGCGTTCAGGTTGCTCGGAGAGAGCTCCTTGAGCATTTCCGGCGTGATGCGGTTCAGATGGAGGAC
>JAFAEU010000324.1 GCA_023423855.1 Pseudomonadota bacterium
GTCCAGGCGCCGCCGCCCGAGCCACCTGCACCTTCCGCGCCTCGGCCCAGCGTCGAAGAACCGCGTTCGCCGGCGCCGCCTGCCGCCGCACCCGCCGCGCCGCGTGCATCGGCCGCCGCGACTGCGACGCTCGATGCCGACGGCTGGCTTGACCTGATCGCCAACCTCGCGCTGCGCGGGCCGGTGCGCGAGCTCGCCGCGCATGCGTCGTTCGTCGACTGGCGCGACGGCGTGCTGCGGCTGTCGCTGCCCGAGAGCGACGACCACCTCAAGGCGCCGTTCCTTGTCTCGCAGTTGGGCAACGCCCTGGCGCCGGCGCTCGGCGCCGAGCCGCAGATCCGATTCGAGGCCGGCGCGCAGGCCTCGGGCGAAACCCTGCACGCGCGCAACGAGCGCCAGCGCGACCAGCGCCAGGCCGCCGCCGAGAGCGCGTTCCTGTCCGACCCGCAGGTGCAGCGGCTGATGCAGCAGCAGGGCGCGAAACTCGTCCCCGATTCCATAAGACCGTATGACGAGGGCTGAGGGCTGAAGAAGCAGAAGCTCCGCCCAGTCCTCAGTCCCCAGCCCTGGAGAAAAAAATAGATGCGTGGAAACATCGCCCAGCTGATGCAGCAGGCGCAGAAGATGCAGGAGAACATGCAGCGCGTGCAGCAGGAAATCGCCGCGCTGGAAGTCACCGGCAGCGCCGGCGGCGGCATGGTCAGCGTGACCCTCTCGGGCACCAAGGAGTGCCGCAAGGTGCGCATCGACCCGAGCGTGCTGTCCGATCCGGAGATGGCCGAGGACCTGGTCGCCGCCGCGTTCAACGACGCCTCGAACAAGATCGACGCCGCCTCGAAGGAGAAGATGGCCGGCGCCACCGCCGGCATGCCGCTGCCGCCGGGGATGAAGCTGCCGTTCTGAGGGGCCGTGATTGGTGATTCGTGATTGGTGATTGGCAGGAGCGGATTCGTCGCCGGCCTTTGCTTTTTCGAATCACCAATCACCAATCACGAATCACCAACCGATGTCCTCCCTCCTCGAACAACTGATCGAAGCCTTCCGCGTGCTGCCCGGCGTGGGCCAGAAGACCGCGCAGCGGATGGCCTACCACGTGCTCGAACGCGAGCGCGACGGCGGGCGGCGGCTGGCCTCGGCGCTGTCCGAGGCGGTGGAGCGCGTCGGGCACTGCACGCGCTGCCGCGACTTCAGCGAGTCCGAGGTCTGTGCGACCTGCGCCAGCGCCGCGCGCGACGCGCACCAGCTGTGCGCGGTCGAATCGCCCGCAGATCGGTTGGCGATCGAGCAGGCTACCGGCTACCGCGGCCTGTATTTCGTGCTGCAGGGGCGCCTGAGCCCGCTGGACGGCATCGGCCCGCGCGAGATCGGCCTCGACCGCTTGGCAGAACGACTGCAGGAAGGCGAGGTGCAGGAGTTGATCATCGCCACCAACCCGACCGTCGAGGGCGAGGCCACCGCGCACTACCTCGCCCAGCTCGCGCGCCAGCACGGCGTGAAGCCGAGCCGCCTCGCGCACGGCGTGCCGCTGGGCGGTGAGCTGGAATACGTCGACCGCGGCACGCTGTCGCATGCGTTCGGGTCGCGCAGCGAAATGGCTTAGGGGCGGTGATTCGTGATTCGTGATTCGAAAGAGCAAAATCCCGAAACCGGTTCGTCACCACCAATCACCAATCACCAATCACGGCCCTTCCCCATGTCCACCATCTTCCACAAGATCATCCGCCGCGAGATCCCTGCCGACATCGTGTTCGAGGACGAGCACGTCATCGCGTTCCGCGACATCGCGCCACAGGCGCCGGTGCACGTGCTGTTCGTGCCGAAGGAGACCTTCGCGACCTTGAACGACGTGCCGGTCGAGCGCCCCGAGGTCATCGGCCGGCTTGCGGTCGCGGCGGCGCACTATGCGAAGGCGCAGGGCTTCGACGAGGACGGCTACCGCATCGTCATGAACTGCAACGGCGACGGCGGGCAGACCGTGTTCCAGATCCACCTGCACCTGCTCGCGGGTGCGCCGCTGGGGCGCTTCGGGACTTGAGCGTAGGGCCGTGATTGGTGATTCGTGATTAGGAAAAGCGAGGTCTGCAGTGCCACCTGCTTTTACCGATCACCAATCACCAATCACGGCCCCGATCACCACCAGCCCCACCACGGCCACGGCTCGGGCCGGGTGACGATGTTGACCATGTCGCGCTTGGGCCACAGGTAGACCACGTCCGCCGCGACTCTCGGGAATCGGTAGTCGTATTCGCCGATGCGGCGGTTCTCGTAGCCGTCGACGCGGCCGGTGAAGGTGACCTCGCGGTTCACCTCGAACACCGCCGGGTCGTAGAAGCCGGCGCGGCAGGCGATGAAGCGGCCGTTGCTGTCGTCGGACGCCCAGTAGGGGCGGCCGGTGGCGGTGAGTCGGGTGGAGATCATCTCGAAGCAGGTCTCGTTCGCGCGCGGTTCCACCTGCACGATGCGTCCGCCCCAGCGCACCTGCGCGCCGGTGCCGTCGGACTGCATCGCCGCGTGCGGCGTGACGGCCTCGGAATAGGCGCCCTGCAGCGGCTTGGGTTGCGAGGCGCAGGCGGCCAGCAGCAGGGTCGCGGCGGCGGGAACGAGGAGACGTGGGTTCATGGCGGCGGCTCCGGGCGATCGGGTCATGCGGGGCGGTGCTTGCGCAGGTCGCGGACCAGCGGGCGTGGATCGTCCGCATCCGTACGCGGAGCGTAGCGCCATCGGGCGAAACGCGCGCTGAGCGCGAGCAGGGCGTCGGCGTCGCCGGGCCGTGCGGCGGCCACGCGCCGCGCCCAGGCCATCGCCGGCTCGTGCGGCTCGCGGGCGAGGCCGCGCCGGGCG
>JAFAEU010000115.1 GCA_023423855.1 Pseudomonadota bacterium
GGGTCATTCTGCAGCACGTCGTTCAGCCAGTTCATCGCCTTGCTCCGCTCGCGGCCCGCCGGCCGCACATGTTCGTGGGGGTTTTAGAGTCTGGATTCTAGCAGCGGGGTCGGCCGGCGAGGCCGCAACGCAGCGTTGTCCAGCGGGACATCGGCGCCGCCTTCGCGCCGTGTGCACGGATCAATGTCAAGATGGGCGACCGCTGGACCGGGGGGCGGCGGTCGGCTGCCGGCAGGTCCGCGGCCCGGTTCGCCCGCCCGGACCGCGACCGCCCGTCCGCCAACCACACCGCCCGATGTCGTCTTCCGCCCCGCCGCAACCGCTGTCGAACTGGCGCCTGCCCGCGCTCGGGCTCGCGGTCGTGCTGATCGTGGTGACGCCGTTCCTGCTGCTGCGCAAGGCCGCGCAGGACATCGATGCCGCCTGGACCATGGTCGCGCACACCTACCAGGTGGAGGCGCGCGTGCATGCGCTGGCCTCGGACATGCGCAACCTTGAGGCGGGCGCGCTGTCGCTGGCGGCCGGCGTCGAAAGCCCGGTACTGCGCGAGCGCATCGGCGAGAGCCGCGCGCGGATCGCCCCGGCACTGCAGGTGCTGGAGGAACTGACCCGCGACAATCCGGAGCAGCACCTGCGCCTGGGGGCCCTGCAGGGCAATATCCTCATGCGCAAGGCGCAGGCCGATCGCATGATCGATACCGGGACGGACATGACCGCCGCCGACGTCGAGGCGATGGTGGAGCGCTATCCGATCCACGACCTGGTCGACGGGATCGTCGCGGAGGAGCGGCGGCTGCTGGCGATCCGCCAGACGCGCGCCGATCGCGTGGAGCGGCGGGCCCGGATCGCGACTTGGGTGGCGATGGCCGCGCAGTTGCTGCTGCTGGGCGGCGTGCTCATCTACTCGGCGCGGCAGGTGGCCCATCGCCTGCGCGCGGAAACCAGCTCCCAGCGCGCCAGCGCGCGCGCGGGCGTGGTGCTCGACACCGTGCGCGAACCGATCGTGCTGGCCGACCACGACCTGCGCGTGGTGATGCACAACGCCGCCTTCGCCGAACTCTACGGCGTGTCGGGCGACGCGCGTGGCCAGCTGCTCGCCGACATCGGCGGCGGCGCCTGGCGCGACGAGCGCACCCTGCGGCGCCTGGGCGACGTGCTCGCGCGCGGCCGCGAGCTGTGGGACCACGAGCAGGTCCAGCGCACCGCCGACGACGTCGAGCGCACCATGCTGATCAACGCCCGGCCCATGCCCCTGCCCGACGGCGACGGCGCGGTGGCCCTGATCACCGCCAGCGACGTCAGCGTGCAGAAGGCCAGCGACCGCCAGATCCGCGAGCTCAACCGCCAGCTGGAGGGCAAGGTCGAGCAGGTCTCGGACGTGAACCGCGAACTGGAGGCCTTCAGCTATTCGGTCTCGCACGACCTGCGCGCGCCGCTGCGGCACATCGCCGGCTTCGGCGACAAGCTCGGCCGCCACCTGGGCGACGGCATCGACGACAAGTCGAAGCACTACCTCGAGGTGATGGTGTCGTCGGCCAAGCGCTTGTCGGCGCTGATCGACGACCTGCTGGTGTATTCGCGCCTGGGCCGCAGCGCGCTGCGCCTGCAGACGGTGGACATGCAGTCGCTCGCGGACGAGACCCGGGCGATGCTGGATTCGAACAACGCCACCGAGGCCCCCGGCCACGCGATCGAATGGCGCATCGCGCCGCTGCCGGTGGTGGCGGGCGACGAGAACATGCTGCGGCAGGTGTGGCTGAACCTGCTCGGCAACGCGGTCAAGTACAGCCGCGGCAGCGAGCCGGCGCGGATCGAGGTCGCCTACCAGCGCAGCGACGACGCGCACCACTTCCAGGTGCGCGACAACGGCGCCGGCTTCGACATGCGCTATGCCGGCAAGCTGTTCGGCGTGTTCCAGCGCCTGCACGCGGCCAGCGAGTTCCCGGGCACCGGGATCGGGCTGGCCAGCGTGCGCCGGGTGCTGGCACGCCACGGCGGCCGCATCTGGGCCGAGGCCGAACCCGGCGCCGGCGCCACCTTCCACTTCACCCTGCCCGTCATGGGCGACATGCCTGGACCCAACGAGAGCTCGACATGACCGAACTGCGCACCATCCTCCTGGCCGAAGACAGCCCGCACGACGCCGAGATGGCGATCGACGCGCTGCGCGACGCCCACCTGGCCAATCCCATCGTCCACGTCGAGGACGGCGTCGAGGCGCTGGACTACCTGCTGCGCCGCGGCAGGTTCGCCGACCGCGGCGAGGGCGATCCGGCGGTCCTGCTGCTCGACATCAAGATGCCGCGCATGGATGGCCTGGAAGTGCTGACCGAGCTGCGCAAGGAGGACCGCTTCAGGTCGCTGCCGATCGTGATCCTGTCGTCCTCGCGCGAGGAAAGCGACCTCGCGCGCAGCTGGGACCTGGGCGTCAACGCCTACGTGGTCAAGCCGGTGGACGTGGACCAGTTCTTCGACGCGGTGCGCACGCTGGGGCGCTTCTGGGCGGTGCTCAACGAAGCCCCGCACAAGGACTGAGCGCGCATGTCGGCGCAGGTCGGGGCGCATGGTGCGCCCACGCGGGGCGCGTGGCGCGTGCTGCTGGTCGACGATTCGCGCGACGACGCGGAGCTGGCCGAATTCGCGTTGCGCAAGGGCGGCCTGCGGGTCGAATGCCGGCGCGTGTCGACCGCCGACGGCCTGCGCGCGGCGCTGGGCGCGTTCGCGCCGCAGGCGGTGGTGTCGGACGTCAACCTGCCCGGCTTCTCCGGCGCCGAAGCGCTGGCGCTGGTGCGCGCGCACGATCCGGCGCTGCCCTTCGTGTTCCTGACCGGCGCGCCGATGGCGCCGGGCGACGAGCCGCCCGCGACGGATGGGTTGCTGCTCAAGGATGAGCTCGACGAGTTGCCGGCCTTGCTGCGTCGGCTGCTGGCAAGGTGATCTGCCGAGGAAATCCCGGACTGTCATCCCGAGCGTAGCGAGGGATCTGTCCAGACACGCCTTCGAAGACGAGATCCCTCGCTACGCTCGGGATGACAGTCGGTTGGGCCAAGGACCGTCGTTGGGGATTGGCTGCGACCCCCGTCCCGTCCACCCGATCGATGGCCTCGTCCCGCGGCCGCGCGCCAGCCTCAGCCCCGCCGCTCCGCCTCCATCTGCCTGCGGATCTGCGCCTCGACCGCTGCGATCGCGGTCATGTTGACCACGCGCCGCGGCGTCGAGGTCTGGGTCAGCACGTGCGCCGGCTTGTTGATGCCCATCAGGATCGGCCCCAGCGCGACGCCGTTGGTCATCACCCGGATCATGTTGTAGGTGATGTTGGCCGCGTCCAGGTTCGGCATCACGAACAGGTTGGCGCGGCCTTCCATCGTGGTGCTGGGGAAGATCCGCCGGCGCAGGCTGTCGTCCCAGGCGGTGTCGCCCTGCATCTCGCCATCGACTTCCAGCTTCGGCGCGCGCCTGGCCAGGATCTCGCGCACCTGGCGCATCTTGCGCGCGCTCGGGTCGTCGTGGCTGCCGAAGTTGGAGTGCGACATCAGCGCGATCTTCGGCTCGATGCCGAACAGCTTGAGCCGGTAGGCGGCCTGGATCGTGCTCTCGGCGATCTGCTCGGGCGTCGGGTCGGGCTGCACGTGGGTGTCGACGAAGAACCACAGGCCGCGGTCGTTGACCACGCCGGTCATCGCCGAGGTGCTCTGCACGCCCGGGTCGAGCGGGAACACGCTGCGGATGTAGCCGAGCTTCTTGTGGAAGCGGCCGACCAGTCCGGTGATCATCGCGTCGGCCTCGCCACGGTCGACCATGATCGCGGCGATCAGGGTGGTGCGCGAGCGCAGCAGCGCCTTGGCCGCGTCGGGCGTCACGCCGCGGCGCTCGGTCAGCGCGTGGTAGTGGCGCCAGTAGTCGTTGAAGCGCGGATCGTCGTTGACGTTGGTGACCTCGAAATCCTCGCCCATGCGCAGGCGCAGGCCCAGCCGCTGGATGCGCATTTCGATCACGTCCGGGCGGCCGATCAGGATCGGGAAGGCCAGGCCCTCGTCGACGATCGTCTGCACCGCGCGCAGCACGGTCTCCTCCTCGCCCTCGGCGTAGACCACGCGCTGGCGGTCGGCCTTGGCGCGGTCGTACACCGGCTTCATCACCAGCCCCGTGCGGTAGATGAACTGGCCCAGCTTCTCGCGGTAGGCGGCCATGTCCTCGATCGGCCGCGTCGCCACGCCCGAGTCCATCGCCGCCTGCGCCACGCACGGCGACAGCTGCGTCAGCAGCCGCGGGTCGAACGGGCGCGGGATGATGTACTCCGGGCCGAAGCTCGGGATCTCCTCGCCGTAGGCCGCGCCGAGGTCGCTGGCCTCGCTCTTGGCCAGCGCCGCGATCGACTTCACGCAGGCCAGCTTCATCGCCTCGTTGATCCCGGTCGCGCCCACGTCCAGCGCGCCGCGGAAGATGTACGGGAAGCAGACCGCGTTGTTGACCTGGTTGGGATAGTCCGAGCGCCCGGTGGCGATGATCACGTCCGGGCGCACCGCCTTCGCCTCCTCCGGAAGGATCTCCGGGTAGGGGTTGGCCAGGGCGAGGATGATCGGCTTGTCCGCCATCGTCGCGACCATCTCGGGCTTGAGGATGCCGCCGGCCGACAGGCCCAGG
>JAFAEU010000335.1 GCA_023423855.1 Pseudomonadota bacterium
GCCGTCGCCACGTCCGCGCCGGGGCTGGAAGCCGGCCTCGCCGGCTACGCCCTGCTCGGCGTGGGCTGCGCCAACATCGTCCCGGTGATGTTCTCGCTCGCCGGCGAGCAGACGCGCATGCCCGAACGCCTCGCGATTCCCGCGGTCACCACGATGGGCTATGCCGGCGTGCTCGCCGGCCCGGCCCTGATCGGCTTCGTCGCGCAGGGCGCGTCGCTCTCCATTGCGTTCGTGCTGGTGTCCGTGGCGCTGGTGGCCGCATCGGTGCTCGGCGCCGCGATCCGCATCGGGCCGGGCGATTGATCCGGCCCCTTCCGTAGGCGCGGCTCCGGCCGCGATCGGCATCGACGCTGGAGGGAGGTCGCGCCTGAAGGCGCGCCTGCGGGCGGTCGGCCGGAGATGTTTTCCTGCGCGGGAAGGAGTGGACCCTGCCGCCGATGTCCGCCGCCGCACGTCCGCCGCGTTCGACCCAGTGCAGGGGATCCATCGCGGGCGACAGCCGCCGACAGCCCTGCCGCCTGCCGTTCATGACGGAGGCGTTATGAAGAGATTCCTTCTGTTCGCGTGCGTGCTGCCGATCGCGCTGGCCGGCTGCTGCAGGCCCGAGGTCATCGGCAGCGTGCCCAACACCCTGCGCCCGCAGGAAACCGACAACTGGTGCTGGGCCGCGACCACGCAGATGCTGGCCCAGCACCACGGCATCTCGGTGAACCAGTGCGACCTGGCCAACCATCGTTTCGGCAAGAGCAACTGCTGCAACCTGCAGAACACCGGGCAGTCGTGCCCCAAGACCAGCGACTGCAACACGCCGGGCTGGCCGGAACTGGACCACGTCGGCCTGACGTTCGACGAAACCGGCACCGCGCTGTCGTGGAATGCCATGCGCCGGCAGATCTACTGCGCGAAGAAGCCGATGGGCTACGCCTACGGCACCAGCGGCGTGGTCGGCCACGTGCTGGTGGTGAAGGGCTACATCACCGTCGGCGGCACCAACTACCTGGTGCTCAACGATCCCTGGGCGCCGTGCTCCGGGCAGGAGCGGCTGATCACCTACGACGAATACGCCGATCCGGCCGGAACCTCGACGCACTGGACGACGTTCTACAACACCGCGAAGAAATCCTAGGAGGCACGCCCATGAAAGCGTCCATCACCACAGCGCCCGGCCTGGCCGCCGCGGCATTGGTACTCTGCTGCGCGGCCTCGTGCACGGGGAGCAGGGACATGAACCAGGACAACCCGACGCAGCGTTTCGGCACGTCCGCCGAAGCCGTCGAGCAGGGCAAGCGCGATCTGCAGGAAGCGCTGCGCCTCAATCCCGCCATCAACCTGGGCGTGGACGAGGCGCAGGTGGGCAAGTCGAGCGCCGGCCAGGCGCTCGCCGTCACCGAAGTCGACTTCCAGAAGCTGCTGTCGACCGAAGGCGCCGTCAGCCTGGCGTCGCTCGCCGGCGCCAGCCGCGGCAACACGACGCCGCTGCTGGACGACGGGCGGGTCATCAGCCTCGTCGAGACCAGCAGCGATGCGGTCGGCTGGAAGGTGTCCGCGATCGGCAACCAGGCGGTCCGGGAAGAGCTGAACCAGATCAGGGCGACGCCCTACGGCGGCGGCGAGCTGGCGTACTTCGAGGTTCCCAACCTCGATGCGCGCATCTACGCGACCACCCTCGAGGACGGCAGCACCGGCTACCTGACCGGCTACGACGGATTCTCGCTGCGGCAGCCCGTCGCCATCGAGGAACTGCTCCCGCGCCTGCGCCGCGATGCGCTGGAGTTCCAGGAGCGCCACGGCGAAGAACTCAAGCGCGGGAAGCTGGTGAAGTAAGCCGGCCAGTTGCCGACCCCACGCGATCCTTCCCCCGCTTGCGGGGGAAGGGCGCGCGTCGGGTCCTTCGACGCATCGGCAGCCAATCGCATCCTCTATACTCCCGCCCGACGCGCGGACGACCGGGGATCCCCGCGCGCCGGTTCGCCATCGAATGGATTCTCGATATCGACAGAAGGAGCTGATGCATGAACCGTGCACGGGCATTTGCCGCAATACTGTTGCTCGCCGCCGCCGCGCCGCTGCTGGCCGCGAAGAAGCAGGAAGCCGCCACGCCCTGCGAACAGAACTTCACCGTCGACGGCTCTTTCGGCGCCGGCAAGGTCTACGCCACCGAGGCCGACGTGCCGGGCGTCGCCTACCTGCCCGCGCTCTATCGCGTCAGGGACAAGATCGCGGAGCAGGGCCTGGACATCGTCGCGGTCCAGGAAAAGAACGGCTACATCCGCGCCGCCAATCCGGTGAAGGGCGGCGCGGGCGGCACCGCGAACGCGCCGCTGCGCGTGTACGTCAAGCCGCTGGAAGCGGGCGGGGTCAATGTCTCCCTGCAGTTCACCATCGCCGGTGGCCAGATGGCCAGCAAGAAGACCGTGATGGGCTACATGTGTGAGATCGTCGGCGCGGCCGAGGGGCCTGCGGCGGCCGCCGCCGCGGAGTAAGCCGAAACCGGCGCCTACCTGTTCGCGAACTCTTCCTCCACGCCGCTCGCCTGCAGGAAGGCTTCGAAGTCGTCGATGGCGAGCATGTCGCGGATCGCGGCGGTCTTGTCGTCGGCGCGCTGGTAGTAGCCGCGGGCGATGCGGTAGCCGATCCAGTAGCCCAGGTCGGCCGGGCGTTCGCTGTCCTTGCCGTTGCCGCCGCCGTAGAGCCAGCCCGCGTAATCGGTGCCGTGCATGGCTTCGCGGAACTCGGCCCACAGCTCGGTCGTGCGCGGCTCGGCCCAGGCATGCACGTGCTGGTTGATGTGGCGACCGGCACCCAGTTCGGCGATGAAGTCGGCCACGCCCTCGCCGATGGCCGCCTGCAGCAGCGTCGGCTGGCCATCGATGTCGGCGCGCTGCTGGAAGTGCACCCACTCGTGGGCCACGATCACCGGCAGGTTGTCGAACTCGCCGACGACCGCGCGGTGCCAGTCGCCCAACTCGTCCAGCGGCACGCCGTCGCCGCGGCCGAACATCTCCACCCCGATCAGCAGTCCCTCCTTGTCCAGCGTGCCGCCGGAGTTCATCCGGCCGATCAGGAAATACACGTCCGGGAACACCGCCTCCGGGTACAGCGCCTTCATGCGCCGCAGGGTGTCGCGGATTTCCGGCAGGCGCGCTTCCAGTTCCGGCGTGCGGGCGCGCAGCGAGGCGTAGTAGCGCGGATGCTTGTCGATGGCCGTGGCCAGCTTGGTGGCATCGTCGATGCGCAGCCGGGTGAAGGCTTGCAGTCCGGGCGAAGCCGCGTCCAGGTAGCCCTGCCGGAAGACTTCGGCGCGGGCCTGCGCGCCTTCAACGGCGGCCGCCGCGTCCCAGGCCTGCCAGAACCGCTCCAGGTCATCGGTGACCAGGCGCGCGGCGTCCGGATCGGGGCTGAACGCGGGCGTCTGCGCACAGGCGGAAAAGGGCAGCAGGCAGCACAGCAACAAGGAGGCGAAGCGCATGGCGACGGCGGATGGCTGGGGATGCGCACAGCCTACGGATCGCCGCGCACGCGTGCCCCGGCTGGAGGTCAGGGTGACGAGGGTCATGGGCTGCCGGAGAAAAGTAGCCTGTCATTTCGACCGCAGGGAGAAATCTCCCGTCCCGCGCGCGGACAGAAGATTTCTCCCTGTGGTCGAAATGACGGGGACAGGAATGGGGGCATGGACGGCAGGGATACGCTGAATGCATGGCCGTGGGGTGCGGCGACGATCCGCCGCGGGCCGGTTCGCGCGTGGCGCTATGGCGCGCCGCCCTCCACCCGGAACGGAATATTGGCGTAGGCGGCATGGCCATGTCCGTCGCGCACCTCCACGAACAGGCGATAGTGTCCGGCTCTGTCGGGAGCGGTGAAGCGCAGGCGTCCGTCGACCGACGGCTGCGCATGCAGCTCCACCCGCGCCGGCACCGATTCCGGATCGCCGCCGATGGAAGTGGCGGTACTTTCCTCCAGCGCATACCAGCGCCACTGCAGGGCATCGCCGTCGGCATCGTCCGCGATGGCCGCTGCCTCGTGCGCGCTGCCCGGCGCGAGTACGACGCTGGCGGTGGCGCCATTGCCGTCGATCGTGACCGGCTCGATCGACGGGGCGCGGTTGTCCGGCCAGCGGCCGGTCCACAGGAACTGCATCGCGTCCACCGCCGGCGTGGACTCGCCGGTGGGCAGGAACAGGCCGTACCACGTCGGCGTGCGCTCCTGCTTGTTGCCCCACAGGAACACGTACGAGCCCAGGCCCTGCCGCGTGTCGGCGGCGATGACGTCGCGGTAGCGCTGTTCGAACAGGGCCGCCTTGCGCGAGGCGTCGTCCTCCACCGGCGCACCCCAGGCGGTGAGCGGGCTTTCCCAGTGCCCGGTCGGACCCCACTCGGTGACGACGTAGGGGCCGGTCCAGTCGGCCTCGCGCAGCTTGGCCGGCAGTTCGCCCAGGTCGCCGTACAGCTGCACGCCGATCAGGTCCAGCGACGGCGCGCGCGTCTTGATCCGGTCGATCAATGCGCGGTCGAAGCCGGCCAGCGGCGTCATCACCGGATGGTTCGGATCCTCGTCGTGGATCATGTCGGTGATCGCGCCGACCGCATCCCACACCTTGGGATTGCTGGACTCCAGGTTCAGCTCGTTGCCGACCAGCCACATCAGCACCGCGGGATGGTCGCGGTAGAGCCGCACCTCCTCGCGCAGCCGCGCCAGCTGCGCGGCGACCGCTTCCGGATCGTCGTAGTCGAAGCCGTGGCGCTCCTTGCCCACCGCCAGGCCCATCGCGACCGTCAGCCCGTTGCGTTGCGCGCGGTCGAGCATCGCGCGCACCTGCGCCACGTCGGTGCCGGTGCTCCAGGTGCGGAACGAATTGCCGCCGCGCGCCGCGAGCTGCTCCAGCTCGCCTTCGGCCGAACCGGCGCCGCGCACGTAGTAGGGCTGGCCATTCACCTGCAGGCGCCAGGCGCCGTCCTCCTGCACGATGCGCACCTGCGACGGACCCGCGGCCTTCGCGTCGCCCGCGGCCTGCGCGGACGCCACGCACGATCCCAGTGCCAGCAGGCACGCCATCACCGTACGCATGTTTCCTCCGGAGAGCCGATGTGGAGGAGCATGGTAACGAACCGGAACCGGAGTAAGCGTCGTGTCTCCCGCAGGTTGGCGGGAAAGTCGACTCCGCCCCGCGTCCGTTCCACTTCTAGGGAAGCGACATCCCCGGCCGCCAGCCGCTCTCGCGCAGGAACGCCTCGGGATCCTCCATGTCGATGATGCGCGCCAGCGCCGCCCGCTTGTCGTCGGCCTGCGCGTAGTAGGCCTTGACGATGCGGTAGCCCACCCAGTAGCCGAGGTCGTAGGGTTCGTCGGAACCGGGGCGGTAGTTGAACATCCACGGACCGAGGTCGGTCCCGTGCATGTCGGCCAGGAAATCCGACTCGATCTCCAGCTCCCGTCCGCGCGTCCACTCGGCGTGGCGCGCGTTGCCCACACTGCCCGAGACCAGTTCGGCCACGAATTCGGCCGCGCCTTCCACCAGCGACATTCGCAGCACCGTCGCCCGCGGGTCGCCGGGCTCGGGCTGGTCGCGCGCCATCGCCTGCTGGGTGTGCACGTATTCGTGTGCGACCACGTGGACGAAGCGATCCTCCGGATCCGGATTCATGAAGTCCGCGGCGCACAGCGCCTCGAGGCCGATGGTCGCGCCGGACGGATTGACGATCCCCACCGGTCGCCCGCGACCCACCACGATCGCCACCGGGGGATAGTCGGCGCCCGGATACAGGTCCGACAGCCTGGCGAGCGCGATCGCCAGCCGCTGCTCGACCGCCGGCAGCACCTCAAGGCATTGGCGTGCGTTCTCGTACATCGCCGGATCGGCCTCGATCTGCCTGGCGATGCGCTCGCCGGTGACCCGGCGCAACTGCGCGAACTCCTTCAGGCTGGGGCTGCCCTCCGCGAGGTAGGCATCCAGTTGCTCCACGCTCGGGCGCCCGCCGGTCGCGTCGTAGAGCGCGTAGAAGCGGGTCACGTCTTCGGTGCGGATTTCGGGCGAGGCGGCCGCGGCGGATGGCGCGAAGAACACGCTGCACGCCGCCGCCAGGAGCAAGGTTC
Source organism: Pseudomonadota bacterium (assembly GCA_023423855.1). Lineage (GTDB taxonomy): Bacteria > Pseudomonadota > Gammaproteobacteria > Xanthomonadales > Xanthomonadaceae > Luteimonas. The sequence goes on from JAFAEU010000335.1 coordinate 6,091, forward strand.
GCATGAAGGTTTTCATGCGGCCAAGCTACATGCGGATGCGATCGGCGTGGCAGTGTCGATGGTCACCGTGACCGATCGGCGGGATGCGGGATCGGAGCAACGCTTCGGTGGCCAGGCAAAACTCGACTCCGACTTCCTGCTGGGCTTGCCGCTCTTCGAAAAATGAACCTGACCCCATTCTTGCTCCGACGACGATGATCGCCACCGGGACATCGACGATATCGCCCTATACTCGCGGGCCCGCAGACCATCAATCGAAGGACCCGGATCA
>JAFAEU010000340.1 GCA_023423855.1 Pseudomonadota bacterium
CCGAGGCCCTGCAGGAAGGCGTCGTCGAACGCCAGTTCCGCCGGCGCCTGCGAAGCCTCCGCGGCGGCGGCGCCGAAGCGTTCGGGCACGGCCACCTGCGGACGGACGTGGTCCGGACCGACCGCGCAGGCGGACAGCAGCGCGGCGGCCAGCGCCGTGATCGCGAAACGGGTCACCACGGCAGCACCTCGTCGCGGTAGAAATAGCCGCCGCTGGGGCCGTCGTCGTCGATCAGCGCGAGCCGTACGCTGGTGCGCGCGCCCTCGGCCACCTCCAGCTCGCCCTCGCCCTTGTTGATGTCGGTCTTCACGTAGCCCGGATGGATGGTGTTGACCTTGATCCTCGATCCGCGCAGTTCGTAGGCGAGCTGCGCGGTCCACGCGTTCACCGCGGTCTTCGACACGTTGTAGGCCGGCGCCTTGAAGTCGTAGACGAACGAGGCCGGGTCGAGGTGCAGCGAGATCGAGCCCAGGATGCTCGACACGTTGACGATCCGCGCTGAGGTCGACGCATGCAGCAGCGGCAGGAAGGCCTGGGTCACCGCGACCAGACCGAAGACGTTGGTCTCGAAGGTGTCGCGCCAGGCCGCGAGCGGCTGCGCCGAAGGCTTGCGCGCGAGGTCGTCGAGGATGATGCCGGCGTTGTTGACCAGGATGTCGAGCCGGCCGTGGCGCCGTTCCACCTCCTGCGCGGCGGCGGCGATGCTGGCGCCGTCGGTCACGTCGAGCGCGATCGGCTCGACCGGCAGGCCGTCGGCCTGCAGCACCGCGGCGGCGGCGGCGGTGCGCGCGGGATCGCGGCCGGCGAGCAGGGTGTGCACGCCTTCGGCGGCGAGCTGGCGGACGGTCTCGAGGCCGATGCCGCGGGTGGCGCCGGTGACGAGGGCGATGCGGGAAGACGTGTTCATGGGGACTTGCCTCTCGGGGGATGGGGGAAGGCGCGCATGGTCATGCGTGCCGATGCGAGCCTGGGCGGACAGGCGCCGCGATGCTCGCCGGATTCGGACGGCACAGGCGCGTCATGCCTGCACGGTGCCGGCGGCGGCGTCCGGCGCGTGCGACACCAGCGGGCGGTTGGCGAGCTTGCGCAGCGCGACGTAGAACACCGGCGTCAGGAACAGGCCGAACGCGGTGACGCCAAGCATGCCGGCGAACACGGTGATGCCGGTGACCGAGCGCACCTCCGCGCCGGCGCCGCTCGACAGCACCAGCGGCACGGTGCCGGCGATGAACGCGACCGAGGTCATCACGATCGGGCGCAGACGGAGGCGGCAGGCTTCAAGCGCCGATTCGACGATGCCCTTGCCCTGCAGCTCCAGCTCGCGCGCGAACTCCACGATCAGGATCGCGTTCTTGCACGCCAGCCCCATCAGCACCACCAGGCCGACCTGCACGAACACGTTGTTGTCGCCGCCGGTCAGCCAAACGCCGAACAGCGCGGCGAGCATCGTCATCGGCACGATCAGGATCACCGCCAGCGGCAGCGTCCAGCTCTCGTACAGCGCGGCCAGCACCAGGAAGGCGAGCAGAACGGCGAGCGGGAAGATCACCAGCGCGGCCTTGCCCTGCGTGGCCTGCTGGTAGCTCAGGTCGCTCCAGTCGATGCCCATGCCGGTCGGCAGCACCAGCTGCGCCAGTTCGACCACCTTCGCCATCGCCTCGCCGGACGAGAGCAGGCGCGGGTCGGCCTCGCCGAGCAGGTCGGCGGCGGGATAGCCGTTGAAGCGGATCACCGGGTCGGGGCCGTAGGTCTGCGCGACGTTCACCATCGAGCCGATCGGCACCATGTCGCCGGCGGCGTTGCGCGTGCGCAGGTTGGAGATGTCGGTGACCTCGTCGCGGAACGGCCCGTCGGCCTGCGCGATCACCTGCCAGGTGCGGCCGAACATGTTGAAGTCGTTGACGTAGGCCGAGCCGAGGTAGGTCTGCAGCGTCTCGAACAATTCGGTCAACGGCACGCCCTGCGCCTTGGCCTTGACCCGGTCGACCTCGGCGTCGAGCTGCGGCACGTTGGCCTGGTAGCTGGTGATCGGATAGCCGAGCCCCGGCGTCTGCGCCGCCGCGCCCTGGAAGGCCTGCACCGCGTTCTGCAGCTCGCCGTAACCGAGTCGCGTGCGGTCCTCGACGAACAGCGACCAGCCCGAGCCGTTGCCCAGGCCCTGGATCGGCGGCGGCATGAAGGCGAAGGTGAAGCCCTCCTGGATCGAGGCGAATTTCGCGTTGAGCTCGGCGTTGATCTCCTCGGCGCTGCGCGAGCGTTCGGAGAACGGCTTGAGCGGGAAGAACACCACGCCGTTGTTCGGGGTATTGGTGAACTGCAGCGGGTTCAGGCCCGGGAACGCGACCTCGTGCGCGATGCCGTCGACCTCCATCGCCAGCGCTGCCATCCTCTTCAGCACGGCGTCGGTGCGCTCGATCGACGCGCCCTCGGGCATCTTCACGCCGGCGATCAGGTACAGCTTGTCCTGCACCGGGATGAAGCCCGCGGGCACCGCCTTGAACATCACGCCCGCGCCGGCCAGCAGCACGAGGTAGACCACGAACACCGCGCCGCGGCGGCCCAGCGCGCGCGACACCGCGCCCTCGTAGCGCTCGGAGTTGCGCTTGAAGAAGCGGTTGAACGGACGGAATACCCAGCCGAACAGCCGGTCGATCAGCCGCGAGGGCGCATCCTTCTCCGCGCCGTGGGCTTTCAGCAGCTTCGCCGCCAGCGCCGGCGACAGGGTCAGCGAGTTGATGGCCGAGATCACGGTCGAGATCGCGATGGTCACCGCGAACTGCTTGTAGAACTGCCCGGTGACGCCGCTCAGGAAGGCCATCGGCACGAACACCGCGCACAGCACCAGCGCGATCGCGACGATCGGCCCGGAGACTTCCTTCATCGCCAGGTGCGCGGCCCGTAGCGGCGTCGCGCCGGCCTCGATGTGGCGCTCGACGTTCTCCACCACCACGATCGCGTCGTCGACCACGATGCCGATCGCCAGCACCAGCCCGAACAGGGTCAGGGTGTTGATCGAATAGCCGAGCAGGTACAGCACCGCGAAGGTGCCGACGATGGACACCGGCACCGCCAGCAGCGGGATGATCGAGGCGCGCCAGGTCTGCAGGAACAGGATCACCACCAGCACCACCAGCAGCGTCGCCTCCAGCAGGGTGGTGATGACCGACTGGATCGAGTCGCGGACGAAGATCGTGGTGTCGTAGATCGACTGGATCTCCACGCCCGGCGGCAGGGTCGGCCGCAGCTCGTCCATCTTCGCCACCACCGCGTCGCGGATCTCCAGCGCGTTCGCGCCGGGCGCCTGGAAGATGCCGATCGCGGCCGCGTTCTTGCCGTCCAGGCGCGCGCGCAGGGTGTAGTCGCCGGCGGCGAGCTCAATGCGGGCGACGTCGGACAGGCGCACGATCTCGCCGTCGCCGCCGCTCTTGAGCACGATGGCGCCGAACTCCTCGACGCTCTCCAGCCGCCCCTTGGCGTTGATCGGCAGCAGGAAGTCGCTGCCGTTGGGCATGGGCTCGGCGCCGAGCTGACCGGCCGAGACCTGGACGTTCTGCTCGCGCACCGCGCGCAGCACGTCGCCGGCGGTCAGGCCGCGCGAGGCGACCTTGTCCGGGTCCAGCCACAGCCGCATCGCGTAGTCGCCGCCGCCGAACAGTTGCGCGTCGCCCACGCCGGGGATGCGCGCGAGTTCGTCCTTGACGTGCAGGCGCATGTAGTTGCGCAGGTACAGCGAGTC
>JAFAEU010000380.1 GCA_023423855.1 Pseudomonadota bacterium
TCGGGATGGCCGAGCGCGCGCATCGCTATGTCTTGCGCGGTCCAGGCGCCGATGCCGGGCAGGGCGGTCCAGCGCGCGACGAAGTCGTCCAGGGTGCGTCCGGCGCGGAAATCGACGCGGCCATCGACGACCGCCTGCGCGATCGTGCGGATCGTCGCGGCGCGTGCGGCGGTCAATCCGATGCCGGCGAGATCGGCGTCGGCCAGGCGCTCGGGCGTCGGGAAGAAATGCTGCAGGCCGGTCGCGGCGAAGGTTTCGGGCAGGGGCGTGCCGAAGCGCTCGGCCAGCCGCGCGGTCACCGTGCGCGCGGCGGCGACACTGACCTGCTGTCCGACCACCGCGCGCACCGCGATCTCGAAGCCGTCCCAGCCGCTGGGCAGGCGCAATCCCGGCCGCTTGCGCAGCAGCGCGCGCAGGCGCGCATCGCGCGACAGGGTGGCGCCGATGGTCTGCGGATCGGCATCGAGGTCGAACATCCTGCGCACGCGCTCGACCAGCCCCAGCAGCTGCGACGGCGGGCAGCCGTGCAGCTCCAGCTTCAGCGCATGGCTTTGGCCGCCGTCGCCGTCCGGCCAGGCGCTGACGCGCAGCCAGCCGGGCGCGGCGGCATCGCCGATCACGCGCAGGTAGGCCCGTGCATCGACGGCTTCCACCCCGGGCAGCGCGCGCCCGCGCAGGAAATCCAGCATCGCCGCGAAATCGTAGGGCGGGCGATAGTGCAGGCGCAGCGCCAGCACGTCGCCCCCGGCCGTCCGCGGCCGCTGGCGCAGGTCGCGCGGCGCCATGCGGTAGGCCTCGCGGAAGGTCGTGTTGAAGCGGCGCAGGCTGCCGAAGCCCGCGGCGAGCGCGATTTCGGTGATCGGCAGCGCCGTTTCGGTCAGCAGCTGTTTCGCGAACAGCAGGCGCCGGGTGCCGTGCACGCCGATCGGCGGCGCGCCGAGGCGTTCGACGAACAGTCGCCGCAGCTGCCGTTCGCCGACGTGCACGCGCCCGGCCAGCGCCGATAGCGACTGCCCGGCGAGGAAGCCGTGGTCGATCAGCTTCAACGCGCGCGCGACCGTTTCGTCGCCGCGCCGCCAGGCGCCGTCGGCGGGCGACAGCTCCGGCCGGCAGCGCAGGCAGGGACGGTAGCCCGCGGCTTCCGCGGCGGCGGCGTTCGCGTAGTAGGCGACGTTGCGCGACTTCGCCGGCGGCGCCGGGCAGGTCGGGCGGCAGTAGATGCCGGTGCTCGACACCGCGGTGAAGAACAGGCCGTCGAAGCGCGGGTCGCGGCTCAGGCGCGCCTGTTCGCAGATGGCCGGATCGGGCAGGGCGACGGGATTCGACATGGGCGCAGTCTAGCGCCGGGAGCGGTGCTGGACTCGCCGTTTTCGGACATCAATGCCGGGGATCGCAGGGTCCGGGTCGGATCGTCCCGGGAGCCCAGCAGGTTGTCATCCCGAGCCCATCGGCTGGGCTCAGGGCGGGCTCCGCGAGGGATCTGCTTTCAGGCGCCATGCCTGCGCACCGGACGAGATCCCTCGCTGCGCTCGGGATGACACATCGATTTTGCTGATCGCTCCGGGATGTGTTCCCTTCAGTCGGAACCGGCGTCGCGCAGCGCCGGCCGCAGCGGTTCGATCGAACCGTCGTTCGGCGCCGGCTCGACGCCGAGCAGGCGCGCCAGCAGCGGGTAGACGTCGACGTTGTCGAAGGCGGGAAGCACCACGCCCTCGCGGAACGACGGCCCCGCCGCGACGAACAGGGCGTGCATCGACGGCAGCGCCGGATCGTAGCCGTGCGAACCGCGCTCGTGCGCGGGGCGCCTGGCGGTCGCCGCGCGCGGCAGCATGTCCCAGCCCTCGTGCATCTGGCAGACGATCGGCGCGACGCGCGGATGGCTGCCGTAGTGCCAGCGCGCGGGGAGTTCGCCCTTGCGCCAGCAGTCGTACTGCGCTTGCGCGCCGAGCAGCTTCTGTTCGACCCGTGTCTCGAACCCGGCGTTCGGCACCACCTGGACCACCTGGCCGGTGCTCACCACCGTCGCTTCCTCGCGCGACACCACGTCTTCCACCACCACCCACTGCCCGGGCGGCACCGTGGCCATGCCGTGGTCGGACACCACGATCAGGTCGACGTCGTCGCGCAACCCGCGCGCCTGCAGGCCGTGCAGCAGGCGCCCGAGCGCGGCGTCGACCGTGCGCACCGCCGCCTGCGCCTGCAGCGAGTCCGGCCCGTATTCGTGCGCCTGCTTGTCGACGGTCTCGAAGTACAGCGTCACCAGCCGCGGGCGCGTGGCCCGGTCCTCCGACAGCCAGTCGAGTACGGTGTCGACGCGGACCTCGAGCGGCAGGGTGTCGCTGTCGACGTACTCGGTCCAGCGGGTCGGGCGGAGGCCGGCGATCTCCGCCTCACTGCCCGGCCAGTACAGCGTCGCGCTGCGCAGGCCCGCCTTTTCCGCACGCACCCAGATCGGCTCGCCTCCCCACCAGCGCGAATCGCCGACCGCGGCGCGGTTGGACAGCCAGAAGCCGCCTTCGATCGTCGCGTCGCGCATCGTGTTGTGGACGATGCCGTGGCGATCGGGTCGCAGCCCGGTGACCAGCGTGTAGTGGTTCGGGAACGTCAGCGAGGGATACGAGGGATTCATCCACTCCGCGCGCACGCCTTCGCTTGCGATGCGCGACAGCGCCGGGGCGATGCCGGCATCGAGGTAGCGGGGATGGAAGCCGTCGAGGGAGACCAGCAGCACGGCGTGCGCGTGGGCGTCCGCTGCCCGGGATGCAGGCATCGACGGCGTCATCGCGCAGGCCGCCAGCACGCAGGCCAGCAATGCCGTCAGCAGGAACCGCGGCGGCAGGAGGCGGGATGGAAAATGCATGGCCCGATGATAAGGGCAGGAGATGACGGCTTGTGGGAACCTCCGGGAATCCCGGAGTTGTCATTTCGACCCCGGACTTGATCCGGGGGAGAAATCTTGCTTTCCAAGCGCTTGGATTGACCGGCTTCGCCGTTGCAAAGCGCCTCTCGCTACGCTCGAAATGACAATTTTCAGAAGTCCCCTTGTGCCGGCTAGCAGTCGTCCGATTGCCCGGTGGCGTGGCGCAGTCCGCGCAGCAGGTGCGCGCGGAACCTCGCATCGGCGTAGATCGTGCGGTCGTGGCCCAGGCCGGTGTACCAGGCGCGACCGCCGAAGCGCGCGTGGCACCACGCGATCGGGTGGTCCTCGCCCATCGTGCCGCCGTCGTACATGCTTTCGTCGACGGTGGCGACCACGTCCACGAACGGTCGCGGATTGCGGCGGTAGTTGTACAACTCGTCGGTGATATGCCAATCGGCCGCGCCCGCAAGCTCGCGCCCTGCCTCGAAGCGCATGCTGGACGCCTGCAGCCCGGGCGGATGGCTCTCGAACCAGGCGCCGACCAGTTCACCGTACCAGGGCCAGTCGTAGGCGGTGTCGGCCGCGGAATGCACGCCGAGGAAGCCGCCGCCGGCGCGCACGTAGCGCTCGAACGCGGCGCGCTGCGCGGGATCGAGGATCGGGCCTGAGGTGTTGACGAAGGCGACCGCGTCGAAGCCTGTGAGCGTCGCATCGGTGAACAGCGCCGGATCCTCGCTGTGCACGATGTCGTAGCCCGCCTCGGCGGCGAGTCTGCGCACGGCGTCCACGGCGACCGGAATCGAATCGTGGCGCCAGCCCTGCGTTTGGGTATACACGGCGATGCGCGGGCGCTCGGCCGGGATCGCGGCCGGCGAACGGTTTGCAGGGGAGGGCGTCGTGGCGCAGCCGGCCAGCAGCAGCGCGAGCAGCGACGATGTGGAGAAGGCGCGGTGCGGGCCGGTCATCGGCGCATGATAGTGCGTCGGCCATCCTCCAGGCGCCGCCGCGGTGGCGCGTGCATGCCGTTGTACGGAAGCGTCCCGGCGCGGTCGGCTGCCGGCAATACCGGGAGCGCCGGGCGCATTCATGAACGGGCGCGGCATGGCCTGCCCGCCCGCCACGCTGACGACGGTCTGAACTGCACGCGCGCAATGCATTGAATCGACGTTGTTTGCGCGTATGTTGTCGGGTGGCCATCTGGCCGGAATTCGCCATGAGGTACGCCATGAAACATCGCCTGATGACCGCCCTGCTCGTCGGGGCCGCATTCGCCGTCGCCGTGCCCGCCACCGCCTTCGCACAGGACGAGGAACTGGAGGAGTCCGGCAGGTCCGCGGCGAAGAAGAAGGCCGATCCCGACGACCGCTTCTGCATCAAGGAGACCGGCTCGCGTATCGTCGCCACGCGCAACAAGTCGAAGAAGTCGGACGAGGAATGCGTGAATGCCGCGGGTCGCGTCTATACCCGCGAGGACATCGAAAGCACGGGTTCGGCCGACCTGCGCGACGCGCTGCGCCGCCTGGATCCGTCGATCCGCTGATTCCGCGTCGCCAACCGGAACCACGGGCGCCCGGCATTGCCGGGCGCTTTTCGTTGGCCGTGGGTCGCGCCTGCAGTCGCGGCCCAGGCGCCCGGCCGGGCAAGGCGAAGTGCGATAATCCGCGCCTCGCTTTCCCGGAGCACGCCATGGCCGCCGACGCGTCCCGCCACGACCCCTCCCGAACCATCCGCGCCCCGCGCGGCAACGCGCTGAGCTGCCGCAGCTGGCTGACCGAAGCGCCGTTCCGGATGCTGCAGAACAACCTCGATCCAGACGTGGCCGAGCGTCCCGGGGACCTCGTCGTCTACGGCGGCATCGGCCGCGCCGCGCGCGACTGGGCCTGCTTCGATGCGATCCTGGAAACGCTGAAGATCCTCGGCGACGACGAGACCCTGCTGGTGCAGTCCGGCAAGCCGGTCGGCGTGTTTCCCACGCACCCGGATGCGCCGCGCGTGCTGATCGCCAACTCCAACCTCGTGCGGCACTGGGCGACGTGGGAGCACTTCAACGAGCTCGACCGCAAGGGCCTGATGATGTACGGCCAGATGACGGCCGGCTCGTGGATCTACATCGGCTCGCAGGGCATCGTGCAGGGCACCTACGAGACCTTCGTCGAGATGGGTCGCCAGCACTACGGCGGCAGCCTCAAGGGCAGGTGGATCCTCACCGCCGGCCTCGGCGGCATGGGCGGTGCGCAGCCGCTGGCCGCGTCGCTGGCCGGTGCCTGCAGCCTGACCATCGAATGCAGGCAGGCCAGCATCGACTTCCGCCTGCGCACGCGCTACGTCGACGAGCAGGCGAGCGACCTCGACGACGCGCTCGCGCGCATCGAGCGCTACACGAAGGCGGGTGACGCGAAATCCATCGCGCTGCTCGGCAATGCCGCCGAAGTCCTGCCGGAAATGGTGAAGCGCGGCGTGCGCCCGGACTGCGTCACCGACCAGACCAGCGCGCACGATCCCGTGCACGGCTACCTGCCGGTCGGGTGGACGGTCGAACAGTGGCTGGACGAACAGAAGGCGAATCCGGACCAGGTGCGCGACGCCGCGAAGCAGTCGATGCGCACGCACGTCGAGGCGATGCTCGCCTTCCACGCGCAGGGCATCCCGACCGTCGACTACGGCAACAACATCCGCCAGATGGCCAGGGACGAAGGCTGCGCCAACGCCTTCGACTTCCCCGGCTTCGTGCCCGCCTACGTGCGTCCGTTGTTCTGCCGTGGCATCGGCCCGTTCCGCTGGGTGGCGCTGTCGGGCGATCCGGAAGACATCTACAGGACCGATGCGAAGGTCAAGGAGCTGATCCCGGACGATCCGCACCTGCATCGCTGGTTGGACATGGCGCGCGAGCGCATCAGTTTCCAGGGCTTGCCGGCGCGCATCTGCTGGGTGGGGCTGGGGCTGCGCGACAAGCTTGGCCTTGCCTTCAACGAAATGGTGCGCAACGGCGAATTGAAGGCGCCCATCGTGATCGGCCGCGATCATCTGGATTCGGGCAGCGTGGCCTCGCCCAACCGCGAAACCGAAGCCATGCGCGATGGCTCGGATGCCGTCTCCGACTGGCCGCTGCTCAACGCCATGCTCAACGTGGCCGGTGGCGCGACGTGGGTGTCGCTGCACCACGGTGGCGGTGTCGGCATGGGGTATTCGCAGCATTCGGGCGTGGTCATCGTCTGCGATGGCACCGAGGCGGCCGACAGGCGGATTGCACGGGTGCTCTGGAACGATCCGGGTACTGGCGTCATGCGGCATGCCGATGCCGGTTACGACATCGCCAGGACAGGTGCGAAAGAGCAGGGGTTGAAGCTGCCGATGCCCTGAAGGCAGGCGGTGGCTCTTGTTGGTGCTGGCGCGCTTGCGGCAACCGGCGCCGGACTGACCCGCGGCGCCTTGCAGGTTTCAACGTTTGACGAGATACCCCAGTCGCCAGGCGGCATCGTCGATTTCGTTGGCGATCAGCGGGTCGCCCAACATCCGCAGGCTTGCCGGCGTGGCGGGAAACGGCCGTTTCGCCTGGGCGCGTTCGTTGAGCGCGAAGGCTTGCGCGTTGCCGTTCATCGAGCTGCAGTACGCGATGCCATCCAGTTCCGGCCACGCTTCGTACATCGCCATGGCCCATTGCCGGGTACGGCTGCGGTTGCCGGAATGGATGGCGGTGGAGGCGCCCATGCGGGTTGCGAACGCGCCCGTCAGATCCAGCAGACTCAGTGCGGCAGCGTTCTGCCACACCGCCAGGTACGGCAGCCGCAACGCCACGTCGACCACGCGGGTGCGCTGGAACACTTCGGCGATGCAGGTTCGGTAGTCGGCGGCGGCGTAGAGAATTCCGCGTTCCTGCAGCGTCGGCTTCCCCTGATCGTCCGGCAGGTGATGATCGAAGCGCCCGCTGCCCGGGCCCCAATGCCGCAGCTGGTTCCATGCCGAAGGATGATCGCCGCCAGCGAATCCTGTCCGGGCCAGCCACAGGCCTGGTTGCAGCGTTCGCACGGGAGGGGACAGCC
>JAFAEU010000402.1 GCA_023423855.1 Pseudomonadota bacterium
GGGAAGTTGCGCAGCGCGGCCGACAGCGCGTTCTCGATCTTGTGCACGCTGTCGTGGAAGGCCCAGGCCAGCAGCGGCTGGTCGGCCTGCGGCGCGCCCTCGTCGTGGTAGCGCTTGAGCATCGCGCTGGTCATGTAGACGTGGCTGAGCACGTCGCCCAGGCGCCCGGACAGCGACTCCTTGAACTTGAGCTTGCCGCCGAGCAGCAGCATCGACACGTCGGCCATCAGCGCGAGGTTGGCCGAATAGCGGTCGAGCTTGCGGAAGTAGCGGCGGGTGTAGTCGTCGCCGGGCGCGGCGCCGATCTTCACGCCGGTGATGCCGAACCACAGCGAGCGCACCGCGTTGGAGATCGCGAAGCCGATGTGGCCGAACAGGTTCTCGTCGAACTCGTCGACGCCGGCCTTGAGGTCCGGGTTCTGCGCCGCCTTCATCTCCTTCATCACCCAGGGATGGCACAGGATCGCGCCCTGGCCGAAGATCAGCAGGCTGCGGGTCATGATGTTGGCGCCTTCGACCGTGATCGCGATCGGCGAGGCCTGCCAGGCGCGACCGCCGATGTTGCGCGGCCCCAGGATGATGCCCTTGCCGCCGACGATGTCCATGAAGTCGCTGGCGACCTCGCGGCCCATCGTGGTGCAGTGGTACTTGGCGATCGCCGACGGCACCGACGGTACGTCGCCGCGATCCACCGCCGCGGCCGTCGCCTGCGACAGCGCGCTGGTGGCGTAGGCCTTGCCGCCGATCCGCGCCAGCGCTTCCTCCACGCCCTCGAAGCGACCGACCGACAGGCCGAACTGCTTGCGGATGCGTGCGTAGGCGCCGCCGACCACCGCCGCGAACTTGACGCCGCCGCTGGCGGTGGAGGGCAGGGTGATCGAGCGGCCGACGGCGAGGCATTCGTTGAGCATGTTCCAGCCCAGGCCCGCCTTGTCGACGCCGCCGATCAGCTGGCTCAGCGGGATGAACACGTCCTTGCCGCGGATCGGCCCGTTCTGGAACGGCGAGTTCAGCGGAAAATGGCGGCGACCGACCTCGACGCCGTCGGTATCGCGCGGCAGCAGCGCCAGGGTGATACCGATGTCGCGGGTTTCGCCGATCAGGCCGTCGGGGTCGTACATGCGGAAGGCGAGGCCGATGATCGTCGCCACCGGCGCCAGCGTGATGTAGCGCTTGTCGAAGGTGAGCCGCACGCCCAGCACGTTCGCGCCGTTCCAGTCGCCCTTGCAGACGATGCCGAAGTCGGGGATCGAGGTGGCATCGGAGCCGGCGAAGGGGCCGGTCAGGCCGAAGCAGGGCACCTCCTGGCCGGCGGCGAGGCGCGGCAGGTAGTGGTCCTTCTGCTCCTGCGTGCCGTAGTGCATCAGCAGTTCGCCCGGGCCGAGCGAGTTCGGCACGCCGACCGTCGAGCTGACGACGCTGGAGACCGACGCCAGCTTCTGGATCACCTTGTGGTGCGCCAGTGCACTGAAGCCGAGGCCGCCGTACTCCTTCGGGATGATCATGCCGAAGAAGCGGTTGTGCTTGATGAAGTCCCACATCTCCGGCGGCAGGTCGGCGTGGACGTGGTTGATCTGCCACTCGTCGACCATCCTGCAGAGTTCTTCGACCGGACCGTCGAGGAAGGCCTGCTCCTCGTCGGTGAGCTGCGGCTTGGGATAGGCCAGCAGCTTGTTCCAGTCCGGATCGCCGGTGAACAGCTCGCCCTCGAAGCCGACCGAGCCGGTTTCCAGCGCGATGCGCTCGGTCTGCGACAGCGGCGGCAGCACCTTGCGGAAGAACTTCAGCAGCGGCGTGGTGACCAGCGGCTTGCGGATGAACGGCAGCAGCAGCGGCACCGCGATCGCGGCAACGACGATCGCGGCGACGATCGTCGCGGCCTGGTTGGCGCCGAGCAGCCAGCAGGCGGCGAGCAGGGTGGCGGTGATCGCGGCCCAGACCGCGAGGCGCAGCCGGTGATAGGCCGCGAACGCGCCGGCCAGCAGGAACGCGATGAAGGGAAGGGCGACGCTCATCCGATGCCTCCAGAGGGGGATTGTGGCTGCGCGGCCGGGAATGGGCCGTGACGAGCCGAACCGTACGGTCGAGTATGGTGACCTCGATCAGGGTTGTCAACGTGCCTGCGAATCGGCGACGATACTTTTCCCGACGCTGGCGTATGGACAACCACAGACATGGGCAAACCCGCCGCCAACCCGCAAGCCAAGGCCGCCGACACCGGCGATGCCGCGGCAGCGAACGCCGAAGCCGGCAAGCCCGAACGGACCGGCCGCCTCAGCGCGGAAGACTGGGCGCAGGCCGCGCTCGACCTGATCGCTGAACAGGGCGTGGCCGCGGTCGCGGTGGAGCCGCTGGCGCGCCGCCTCGGCGTGACCAAGGGCAGCTTCTACTGGCATTTCCCTTCGCGCGAGGCGCTGCTGCAGGCGGCGATGGAGCGCTGGGAAAACGTCGAGCAGGAAGCGGTGTTCGGCACGCTCGAGCGCGTACCCGATCCGCGCGAGCGCCTGCGCGCGCTGTTCCAGATGGTGGCGCACGAATACCAGTCGCACGTGATCTACAGCGCCCTGCTCAAGGCGCTCGACCACCCGGCGGTGCAGCCGGTGATCGACCGCGTGTCCAAGCGCCGCCTCGACTACCTCGCCGCCTCGTTCCGCCAGACCGGCCTCGGCCGCGAGGATGCGCAGCACCGCGCGCGCCTGACCTACGCCGCCTACGTCGGCTTCCTGCAGCTCAACCTGCAGTTGCACCAGGCGCGCATGCCGCAGGAGGAGTTCGAGGCCTACGTCGAGCACCTGTCGAAGACGCTGGTGCCGGCCTGAGGCCGGTCCGGCGTGCGTGGTTGCTGGCGCGGCTTCAGCTCTTCCAGCAAGCGCAGGCTCCAGCGCACCGCGACCACATAGGTCGGGGCTAGCCCCGACGCTCCGCAAACCACGCATCCCTCGCGTCGGCCGCACAGGGCCGACCTACGCACGCCACGCTAACCCGGCCCCGGCCTCGCCAGCAGCACGCCGCCACGCCATTCCATCTGCGCCTCGGCGTGGCCGCGCTCGTCCAGCCAGCGCAGGATCGAGCGCACCGTGACCACCGGATAGTCGCCGGACAGCCGCGTGCCGACGCTGTGGTCGGTGAAGGCGACATTGCTGCCGAACAGCCCGCCGAGCACGCGTTTCGAATAGGGGATGTGGATCGTGTCGGCGCGGAAGCCGTCGCGCGCGGCGACCTGCCAGGCGTCCTGCCGTCCGCGGATGTCGCCGGCCGCGGGCAGCGTGGCTGCCAGCGTTTCCAGCACCCAGGCGGTGGAGTTCTGGTAGTTGCGGCTGCCGGGACGTGCGATCAGGTTGTAGCTCGGCTGGTACAGCGCGTCGGCCGGCAGCGCATGCAGGTGGTCGGCGAGACGCCGCGCATGGTCGGGCTGCACCCAGACGATGCGCGCGTCCTGGTTCACCAGGTCGTCCGAGAAGAAGTTCACCAGTCCCTGCGTGTACAGCCCGGAGCGATGGCTGCCGCATTCGTTGAGCAGGTGGACGACGGTCCAGCGGCCGTCGGCGTGGTCGCGCACGGCGAAGCCGGCGTGGCTGTAGACCAGTCCGTGTTCGGACAGGTCGCGCCCGATCCGCGCGACCAGGGCGACCGGCGCATCCGCGCGGTCCAGCGCCGCGGCCGTGCGCAGCGCGGTCTCGGCCGCCGCCGCCACCTTCTCCGGCGGCATCCGCACCGACTCGCAGTTCGTGCCGGCGTCGACCTGGGCCGGCAAGAAGTCCAGCAGCGCCAGCAGCCCGGCGAACAGGCGGCTCACAGCGGCAGCCTGCGCGAGTG
>JAFAEU010000433.1 GCA_023423855.1 Pseudomonadota bacterium
GGTTATCACCAGTCACTTGTTGTGATGGTTCTGTGTCCTCAAACATGTCATCAAAGAAACCAGCCATCGATTATCCTTTCCGTTTACGGGCTTCGTTAATTTGTGTCTCAAGAATGCTTCGCGTCTGCGCAGTGGCAGCGGCCTTGTCCATTCCCTGACTCATGAAAAACTTTATGAGGTTGTTCGCCTGCGTTTGCAGGGCTTTTTTGAGAGCGTCGGCTTCAGCGCGAGCCTGGGCTTCCCTCACCCGCGATGCTTTTAGTTCGGCATTCTTCCTGTTTGCCGTGGTGCGAGCTTTTTTTAACAACCGGCGAACGTTGTCCGTGGCGCTATCTTTTGCGCGTAGTTTTTTGCCTAATGCATCCTGAGATTTCAGATATAACTCATACTCACGCGCCGCTTTAGCCTGATCCGTCGTTGTTGTCCGGTTGCGCGCGAGCGATTTAGCCAGTTCGCCTTTGAAATAGGTTGTTGTCTTCCGCTTGTCATCGCCGAAGGCTACCTGTTCAGCTGCTTTTTCCAGGGCAATAATGATGGCCTTGTGCCATGTGGGAGACTGAAAACGCGTCATAGCGTGCAACACATGTTTGCAGGCTACACCAGTCAGATCAGGGTTGCGGATCTTGGGGAATGCATACTCTTTTGGCGGCGCGACAGCATAGTTACCAGCCGTGGCCATATAACGATACCAGTATTGATGGCGTCCACAATCACAGTCGAAAGATACCCGGCCCTTGCAGAGATCGGCAGCGATTCGGGCTTTTTTCGCACCGTCTTCAGCAATTTCCTCAACGGCTTTATCCCATTCCTCAAATCGAATTCTGACACGGTGATGCTGGTGGACCGACTCATCCGAGGCATTAACAGATATCAATGCAAGGTTGTGTTTTAGCCCGAGGAATGTCGCGGCTTTGATCCCTGTGCCATCAGAAACCTTGTTGTTAGCGCGTTTTATATCAATGCTGGTGGACTGCGCCACCAGCTGAGCATAGGTAATGCCGGGTACCGTGCTCTTGAATTTGGTTTTATGAGCCTGCCTTGAGGTGTTGAAACTGCGTATATCTTCGGGCGTAAAGTAGGTGCCATCTTTCTTTTTCCCAAGGCTGAGGAATGCCTCAAGTTCGCGGTTACGCATCCCCATAATCCTTGGGGTGAGTGTACGTCGCGCGTTTCGCCGATTCTGACGCTGCTGTTTACGGATAAGATCGAAGACCTTGTTAAAGTCTTTTGCACTTAATCCATCGGTCTGATAGCGACCAAGGTTGTCGCGAGCATATTCAGTTGGCATTCAATTCCCTTACGCAATGGATAATGTCCCTATTACCTGGCCGTCGTATTGGAAATGGCGAATCATTTCGCGGATCCAAGTGGCAGGTGGGAGTTTTAATTTTTTGCCAACAGTCATACCCTGAGACTCATCCTCAAGCCCGGCGGCGAGCGTCACAACCCAGCGTAGCTCTGCTATGCCCCACATACGGTAAGCCAGCAAATCCGGGCGATATTGCTCATCGGGAAGAACGTAATAAATCGTCAGATTCTTGTCGTTCGATTCACACATAAGCATCACCTCTTTGCGCAGCTCTGCCCTGAGTATTGGATCGGCTATGTTGCGGTCGTCATACCGCGACAGAGGATATTGCCGGGTGCTTTGGGTTGTAGTGATTGATGTAGCCATAGTCCGCCTGCCAGAAATAGATGATGGTGATTCTACCGCTAGTCATTTGTTGAATATTTAACTCAATAAAAGAAAATTATTAGTGCAATTTTGATTGTGAAATGTATCATTCTGCCCTTAAGTAGGTTCTTCACGAGGAAACAAAATTGGCAGAACGTGTTGATGATGCAGAGCTGAGCATGAATCAGTTAGAAGCTCTCAAAGACATGGCCATCGATAACATCAGAAAGCAGGCACAGGTCGTGAGCCAGGTATTTACAGGGAAGTGTCGTTACTGCAATGAATCGATTGAATCAGGCATTTATTGTGACGCTGAATGTGCGCAATGGCACAGGGAAGAGCAGGCCGCAAAACAGCGTAAATATGGCATGCGACCGGCAGGATTTGACTGATTATGTTGCGCTTTACTGAGGAAGAGTTTCAGGCTTTTAGTGAGCGTCGAAATAAGGGGCGGCCCAGGCCAAAAACCAAAAAGGATCCATTCTTATCGCTTGCGCCGGTAAAAGAAGTTTCTCCACATGCGAAGGCACTTGCAGCACTTGCAAAGAACCCAGACCTGCGCGACGGAAATTGCGAGCACTTCGAGCAGGTTTTCATTTTTGATTACTTCGAACGCAAGCACCCTGACATCTATGAGCTGTTGCATGCAACGCCTAACGGAGGGAAACGTTCAAAAGCAACCGCCGGGAAAATGAAGGCTGAAGGGCAGAAAAAAGGTTATCCGGACATGAGTCTCGATAAAGCATGCGGTATTTATCACGGCATGCGAATTGAGCTTAAAGAACCAAATGGTAAAGCCCCGACGAAAGAGCAGATCGCCTGGATGCGCAGGCTTAGAGAGGAAGGTTACTACGTCGTTCTTGCGTATGGTGCAGAACAAGCGATAACCGCCATCCTGGAATACATAAGCCTTAAAAAGGGTGAGGCTATTGAGCATGTATTGAACGGCGACAAGTGGTTGTATGCTGCTTAAAATAATAAATTAATTAGTGCATATGTGCTCTTTGATATAGCGCACATTAACATCGGGAGAATAATCGTGTCATTCAAGGCTAATTATGAATCGCTGGCATCGATCATGCCGCGTAATGAACAGGAAGCAGATGCTGTAGTGGACCCGGTAATCGCTGAAATGAATGCTCGCCTGGAGGCTGAATTTGCAGCTGAGAATGAACATACCACCCAGGGCGACTAGGACTGTTTTTTGTGTCGGTAGCGGTCCGTCACTCACTCGTGAGGACTGTGCTGCTATAGAAAAAACTGGCTGTTCAATCATCGCGGTTAACAATTCCTGGCAGATGTTCGATGACATTTATGCCTTATACGCCGGTGATTTGTCATGGTGGAAGCAATACGGATCCACCATACCGGGAGGGAAATTCCGCAAAGTGACAGCC
>JAFAEU010000453.1 GCA_023423855.1 Pseudomonadota bacterium
CTGTAGCATCGCCCGCATCCGCCACCGGAGCCCGCCCATGCTGCCCAAGCTGCTCGCACCGCTGTTCTGCGCCCTTGCCTGTCTGCCCGCCGCGGCCGCGGAGTCCACGCTGCTGCAGGCGGCGCGCATCCACACTTCGGAGGCATCCGCAGCAACCGTCGAAGCGATGGTGTGGGACGCGGACGGACGCATCCTCGCCGTCGGCGAGGCCGGCGAACTGGCGGCCAGCCACCCCGGCGCGCGCCGGATCGACCTGGGCGACGCCACCGTCATCCCCGGGCTGATCGACGCCCACGGACACATCGTCGGGCTCGGCCTGGCGCTGACGCGCGTCGACCTGGTCGGTACGCGCGGCAAGGCGGAGATCCTCGGACGCCTGCGCGAATTCGAATCCACCCTGCCGCCGGGCGAATGGCTGCTCGGCGGCGGCTGGGACCAGAACGACTGGCCGGAACAGGCGTTCCCGACCGCGGCCGATCTCGACGCCGCGTTCCCAGACCGCCCGGTCTGGCTGCGGCGCGTCGATGGCCACGCCGGCTGGGTGAACACGGCGGCGCTGCGTGCGGTCGCGGCGCGCCCGCAGGGCGCCGCGCTGCTGGCGGAGGGCCAGCCGGACGGCGGGCTGATCGTGCGCGACGCCGACGGCAAACCGACCGGCGTGTTCGTCGACGAGGCCGAGCGGCTGATCGACGCGGTGGTCCCGGCGATGGACCAGGCCGATGCCGATCGCGCGCTGGCGCTCGCGCTCGACACGGCGGTGCGCAACGGACTGACCGGGGTGCACGACATGGGCACCAGCCAGGCCGACTTCGAGCAGCTGCGGCGCTTCGCAGACGAGGGCCGCCTGCCGCTGCGCATCAGCGCCTACGCCGACGGCGACGCCGGCGCGCTCGCCTGGCTGTGCGAACACGGCCCGTACTCGCATCCGGGCAAGCGCCTGCAGATGCGCGGGGTGAAGTTCCTGATCGATGGCGCGCTGGGCAGCCGCGGCGCCGCGCTGGCCGAGGACTACAGCGACGACCCCGGCAACCGCGGCCTGCTGCTGATCGAGCCCGAGCGCTACGGCAAGCTGGTGGAGCGCGCCCGCGGCTGCGGACTGCAGATCGCCACCCACGCCATCGGCGACCGCGGCAACCGCATCGTGCTCGACGCCTACGCGCGCGTGCTCGGCGACGAGGCCAGGACCGACCACCGCTGGCGTATCGAGCACGCGCAGATCATGGACCTCGACGACATCCCGCGCTTCGCCGCGCTCGGCGTCGTCGCCTCGATGCAGCCCACGCACGCCACCTCGGACATGCCGTGGGCGCAGGACCGCGTCGGCCCGGAGCGCATCGCCGGGGCCTATGCCTGGCGGCGCTTCGCCGATGCGGACGTGCGGCTCGCGCTGGGATCGGACTTCCCGGTCGAATCGCCCGATCCGCGGCTGGGGCTGTACGCCGCGGTGACGCGCCAGGACGGCGACGGCCATCCCGCCGGTGGCTGGCTGCCGGACCAGAGACTGACCAACGCCGAAGCGCTGCGCGGCTTCACCGCGGATGCGGCCTGGACGAACCACGACGAGGCGATCGTCGGCCGGCTCGTGCCCGGGCTGCAGGCGGATTTCGTGGTGCTGGCGCAGGATCCGCTGCAGGTCGAGGGGGCGGAACTCGACGCGCTGGAGATCCGTTCGACCTGGGTCGATGGTGCGCCGGTCTACGAGGCGGATGCCGGGATGGATCGAAACTGAACCCGCTATCCGCTGTCCGTCGCCAAGGTGATGGCGAGGCTGCCTATACCGCACTCACTGCCTGAAACTGTCATCCCGAGCGCAGCGAGGGATCTTGTTCCAGACGAATGCGGGCAAGATCCCTCGCTGCGCTCGGGATGACACGGTCGTATCCCCGACTATCCGCCCGCAAGCGGCCAGTCGATGCCCCCCTCGACCACCGTCTGCACGCGCCCGCCCGACCATACGTCGCCGGCGTCGTCCACGTGCAGCTCGATGATCGCGTCGTGGCCGACCTCGCGGCCCGGGCTGATGCGGTAGTGGCCGTCGGCGCTCGGCAAGGCGTCCTGCGAGGCGAGCCACGCCGCGAGCGTGGCGTTGGCGGCGCCCGACGCCGCGTCCTCGAAGCGTCCGGTCGATCCGACCCAGGCGCGCACCGCGAGGTAGTAGACCGGGTCGTCGCTGCGCGCGAATGCGCACAGGCCCATGCTGTCGGTCTCGAGCGCGAGCCGTTCGATCGCGTCCCAGTCGGGCGTCGCCGCGCGCAGCTGCGCTTCGCCGGCCAGCTCCGCCAGCCACCAGCGGCGCCCGCCGTCGACCAGCGCCTGCGGCAGGCGGCCCAGCGGCAGTCCGGCGAGCGCATCGCGCAGCTGCGGGTGCTGCGCGTCGGCGATTTCGACGATCCTCGCGCGCGGCGTGCGCACCGCGATCGTGCGCGTCGCGCCCTCGCCGTGCACGCGCAGCGGCAGGTCGCCGGCGATGCCGGACTGCACCAGCAGCCCGTCGCGCGGCGTCGCCAGCCCCGCTTCCAGCACCGCATGCGCGGTGCCGACGCTGGGATGGCCGGCGAACGGCAC
>JAFAEU010000362.1 GCA_023423855.1 Pseudomonadota bacterium
GCTGGTGACGACGAGGAAACCGTCGCCCGCAGACAGTCGCGCCGCGTGCATCGCGCCGAGCAGCTTGTCGAGCGCGTTGTGGCGGCCGACGTCCTCGCGCACCAGCGCGACCGAACCGTCGACATCGGCCCAGCCCGCGGCGTGGGTGGCGCCGGTGACGGCGTTGATCGCCTGCGCCCCGCGCAGTTCGCGCAGGGCGCGGCGCAGGGCATCGACCGGCACGCGCACTTCGGCCGCGACCGGCGCCGGCGTGCGCAACGCGGCTTCCAGCAGCTCGCTGCCGCACACGCCGCAGCCGCTGCGCCCGCTCATGCTGCGTCGGCGCAGCGCCAGCGCGTCGGCCCGGTCGTCCGGGATCCGCAGCCGGATCTCGATGCCTTCGAGCAGCTGTTCGATGCGTTCGATCCGCACGTCGCCGATCCGCCCGACGATGCCTTCGCTGAGCGCGAACCCGGCGGCGAAGTCTTCCAGGTCCGCCGGCGTGGCCATCATCACCGCGAACGGCGCGTCGTTGTAGACGAAGGCGACGGGCACCTCTTCGGCGACGTGGTCGTCGAGCCGGCGACGGTCGCCATGGCGCCAGCGTTCCACCGGCCGGAGCGTGCTGCCGGAGGTCGCCCGTGGCTTGTCGATGTCGGATCCTGGCGGCATGTCGGAAGTATGCGCCCGCCCGCCGGGGTGGCGCAGCCGCGGGTCGGCTGAAGCGGATCGGCGTGTTCCACTGCATCGATGATCCACGCGTGCCGCGCGGCTGTTCGGTGGTCGCGCTCCCGCAGGAGACTGCCTTGCAGGAGCGCCTCCAGGCGCGAGGGCTCTGCCGGCAGGCCTCAGTCGATCGGCTCGTCCAGCAGCAACTGTCGCGCGAAGCGCACCGGCGGCGCGCCGTAGGACAGCATGCCGTCGTGGTAGGCCTTGAGGTTGAACGCCTCGCCCTGTTTCGCCTCGGCCGCCTTGCGCGCGTCGAAGTGCTCCTGCGCGCCGACGAAGTAGGTGGCCAGCTGGGTCGAGGACAGCTGCGCGCGGATCCACTTGCCATCGGCCTCGCTCTGCTGCTGGAAGGTCTGGCGCACCATCAGGTCCATCGCCTGCTCCTTGCTCCAGTTGTCGACGTGCAGGCCCTGGTCGAGGATCGCGTTGGCCACCGCGCGCGCGTAGAACTTGAGCTGCATCAGCCGGAACAGCGGGTCGTTGTCGAGGTAGCCGGCGTCGGCCAGGACCCGTTCGGTGTACACCGCCCAACCTTCGGCGAACGGGCCGGAGCGGAACACCGCGCGCAGCGTCGACGGGAACCGCGCCGAGTGCGCGCCCTCGAGGTAGTGGCCGGGCATCGCCTCGTGGATGGTCAGCACGTGGATCAGGCGCTTGTTGTACTCGCGCAGGAACGAATCGACCTGGGCGTCGTTCCAGTCGTCGGGGATCGGCGAGATCGCGTAGTAGGTGTCCAGGCCCTTGTCGAGCGGGCCGGGCGAATCGGCATAGGCGACCGAGAAGCCGCGCTGGAATTCCGGCATCAGGATGATCTTGACCGGATCGTCGGGCACGGTGACGAGGTCCTTCTCGCGCACGAACTTCGTCGCGACCTCGAGCGTGTACTTGGCGAAGTCGACGACTTCCTCGCGCGCGGGCCTGTCGGCGTAGGCCAGTTCCATCGCCGCCTCGATCGCCCTCTGCTTCTCGTCTTCGGTGGGCGCATCCGGCGTCTCCGGCGCATCGGCCCGGCCCGCCAGCACGGTCTTCGCGACGCCATACATCTCGTCGCGGATGCGCCCGAGCTCGGCCTCGGCGCGCTGGCGGATCTCCTGCCGCGACAGCGAGGAGTTCAGCGCGTACCGGAGTTTCTGGTCGTACAGCGCGGCGCCGATGCGGAAGTTGCCCTTCGCGTTCGGGACCAGCACGCCGTCGAGCCACTTCTGGTGCTCCTCGACCGCGTCGCGCAGCGTGGCGACCGCCGCGTCGAGGCGCTTGCGATCCTCGCCCTGCAGCTGATCGGCGTTGGGGGTGATGAAGGTGTCGACCAGGGTGAGCACGCCCTTGTTCTGCTTCGCGACGGTGTCGGCGTGGGCCTTGGGCACGCGCGCCGGGTCGAGGCTTGCGCGCGCCTGCGCGAGCAGGGCGGGGATCTTCTCCATGCGCGCCGTCGCGGACTTGAGGCGTTCCGGCATCGGCGCGAACTCGCGCGCCATCAGGCCGTAGATCGCGCCGCCGGCGAGGCCGCTGTAGGTCTGCGGATCCCAGGCCCAGCTTTGCAGGGTTTCGGCGTCCCAGAGGGCGTATTCGAGCTGGTTGCGCAGGATCTTCGCGTCGACCTGGTTCTCGCGCGAGAGCCTGGTCGCGTCGATGGCGTCGAGTTCGGCGAGGAAGCGCCGGTTGAACTCGACGGCCTTGCGCCGGCCCGCTTCGCCGACGTCGTCGAGTTCGGCGTCGAAGCGATGGTCGCCGATCTGGGTCGCCGCCACCGGCGACAGCGCGAGCGACTGGTCGAGGTAGCGGCCGGACAGGTCGGCGAACGCGGCGTCCGGCTGCGACGCGGCGGCGGTTTCATTCGCATTCGCGGCCGGCGGCGCGGCGGCGGGCGGCGGCGCTTCGCCCCGGCAGGCGGCGAGGGAGACGGTCAGCAGCGCGACGGCGAGCAGGGAAGGGCGCATGGAGGCATTGGATCCTGAACGGGCTTGGCGCAAAGCATAGCGCGGTGTCGCGCTGTCGCTGCGATGGCATGCGTGTGGGCGCACCGTGCCGAAAGTCATTTGCGTCGATCCGGCGCGGAGGCAAGAATCGACCTTGGGTGTCGTGCGGGTCCGCGCGTTGCCTGGTCCCGCATTGCGGTTCCGTTCGCGGCACTAGGGAACTTCGAAAGACCATCGTCACTTCCGCGAAGGCGGGAGTCCATGGGTCTTTTGCCCGTCCACGATCAGCGGATCGAGCGTCATCCCGGCGAAAGCCGGGATGACGAGCGAAAAAGCCGGTTGTTCGAGGTTCCCGCAGCACAGGAGATACGGCCTTGCAACGACGCGATTTCCTCGCCCTCGGTGGCCTCGGGCTGGGCGGGCTGGCATTGCCGCCGCTGGTCGGCAAGGCGATCGCGGCCGAGCAGCTGGTGTCGACACTCGATGTCGCCATCAAGAAGCCGCTGGCCGACGCCGCGCTGCAGGCCGCGACCGGCGCCGGCGCCAGCTACTGCGACGTGCGCATCGGGCGCTACCTGCAGCAGTCGCTGCAGACCCGCGAGGACCGGGTCGAGAACGTGGTCAACACTGAATCGACCGGCGTCGGTGTGCGCGTGCTCGCCGACGGCGCCTGGGGCTTCGCGGCAACCAACGGACTGACCGCGGATTCAGTGGCCGAAGCCGCGCTCCGCGCGGTGGCGATCGCGCGCGCCAACGCGAAGATCCAGGACGGAAAGGTGCAACTGGCGCCAGTGCAGGGCGTGGGCGAGGTGTCGTGGCGGACGCCGATCCGCAGGAACGGCATGGAAGTGCCGGTGAAGGAGAAGGTCGATCTGCTGCTGTCGGTCAATGCCGCCGCGCTGCAGGCGGGCGCGAGTTTCGTCAACTCGCAGATGTTCCTGGTCAACGAGCAGAAGTACTTCGCCAGCACCGACGGGTCCTACATCGACCAGGACGTGCACCGCATCTGGACGCCGTTCACGGTGACGGCGGTGGACAAGGCCAGCGGCAGGTTCCGCACGCGCAACGGCCTGTCCTCGCCCGCCGGCATGGGCTACGAGTTCCTGGAGGCGGACCCCGCGCAGCGCTTCGAGCTGCCCGGCGGCGTGGTCGCCTACGGCCTGTCCTACGACATGCGCGAGGACGCGATCGCGGCGGCGAAGCAGGCGCAGGAGAAGCTGAAGGCGCCGTCGGTGAAGCCGGGCAAGTACGACCTGGTGATCGATCCGAGCAACCTGTTCCTGACGATCCACGAGAACGTCGGCCATCCGCTGGAGCTCGACCGCGTGCTCGGCTACGAGGCCAACTACGCGGGTACCAGCTTCGCCACGCTCGACAAGCGCGGCTCGTTCCGCTGGGGCAGCGACCTCGTCAACCTGTACGCCGACAAGACCCGGCCCGGCAGCCTCGGCGCAGTCGGCTACGACGACGAGGGCGTGAAGTGCAAGCGCTGGGACCTGGTGAAGGACGGCATCCTGGTCGACTACCAGTCGGTCCGTGACCAGGCGCACATCCTCGGCAAGACCGAATCCGACGGCTGCTGCTATGCCGATTCGTGGTCGAGCGTGCAGTTCCAGCGCATGCCGAACGTCTCGCTGGCGCCGGGCAAGGCGCCGCTGACGGTCGCGGACATGATCCGCGGCGTGGAACGCGGGCTCTACGTCCACGGCCGCGGCTCCTATTCGATCGACCAGCAGCGCTACAACGCGCAGTTCGGCGGACAGCTGTTCTACGAGATCCGCAACGGCGAGGTCGCGGGCCTGGTCGAGGACGCGGCCTACCAGATCCGCACGCCGGAGTTCTGGAACGGCTGCGTCGCGATCTGCGATGAGCGCGATTTCCGCCTCGGCGGGTCGTTCTTCGACGGCAAGGGCCAGCCGAGCCAGGTCTCGGCGGTGTCGCACGGCGCCAGCACGGCGCGCTTCGACGGCCAGAACGTCATCAATACCGCGCGATCGCTCGGATGAATCATCCGGGGGCATTCCCCGCCGCTTGCCCCTGTAGGAGCGGCTTCAGCCGCGACCGGGCGTTCGATGGTCCGGGATGGCGGTCGCGCCTGAAGGCGCTCCTACAGGGAACATCTAAAAATTGTCATTTCGAGCGTAGCGAGAAATCCAGGTGCTTGAAGAACAAGATTTCTCACTGCATTCGAAATGACAGATTCGGGGTTTTTAGCGGTTCCCTACAGGGCGCGACAAGGGTTCATTCCATGACGACAGCACGCGAGCCCAACACGCGACCCGTGCCGAAAGTCATTTGCGCGACGTGGGCGGGGGCGCAAGAATCGGGAGCCACGTGATTCCGTGCCGGCGCCGTCGCATCGCGCCTGCCCCCGACCCCCTGGCCACCGCGTGGCGACCACCCTGGAGAGACAGTCTTGCAACGACGCGACTTCCTGGCCCTGAGCGGCCTTGGCATGGGCAGCCTGGCGCTGCCGTCCTTCCTCGGCAAGGCGATCGCGGCCGAGCAACTGGTGTCGACACTCGACGTCGCGATCAAGAAGCAACTCGCCGACGCCGCGCTGCAGGCCGCGACCGGCGCCGGCGCCAGCTACTGCGACGTGCGCATCGGGCGCTACCTGCGCCAGTTCGTGATGACGCGCGAGGACAAGGTCCAGAACGTGGTCAACACCGAATCAACCGGCATCGGCGTGCGCGTGATCGCCGACGGCGCCTGGGGCTTCGCGGCGACCAACGGCCTGTCGAACGATTCCGTGGCCGAGGCCGCGCGCCGCGCGGTAGCGATCGCGCGTGCCAACGCGAAGATCCAGAGCGAAAAGGTGCAGCTGGCGCCGGTGAAGGGCGTGGGCGAGGTGTCGTGGCGGACGCCGATCCGCAAGAACGCGATGGAGGTGCCGATCAAGGACAAGGTCGAGTTGTTGCTGTCGGTCAACGCCGCGGCCACCGGCGCCGGCGCCAACTTCGTCAACTCGACGCTGTTCCTGGTCAACGAGCAAAAGTATTTCGCCAGCACCGACGGCTCCTACATCGACCAGGACGTGCACCGCATCTGGGCGCCGTTCACCGTGACCGCGATCGACAAGGCCAGCGGCAAGTTCCGCACCCGCGACGGGCTGTCGGCGCCGGCGGGGCTGGGCTACGAATACCTCGACGGCGACGCCTCGCAGAAGTTCGTCTCGCCCAACGGCGTGGTCAACTACGGCCTGTCCTACGACATGCGCGAGGACGCCATCGCGGCGGCCAAGCAGGCGCAGGAGAAGCTGAAGGCGCCGTCGGTGAAGCCGGGCAAGTACGACCTGGTGCTCGATCCCTCGCATACCTGGCTGACGATCCACGAATCGGTCGGCCACCCGCTGGAGCTCGACCGCGTGCTCGGCTACGAGGCCAACTACGCCGGCACCAGCTTCGCCACGCTCGACAAGCGCGAGGCGAAGTTCCGCTACGGCAGCGACAAGGTCACCCTGTTCGCCGACAAGACGCAGCCCGGCAGCCTCGGCGCGGTCGGCTACGACGACGAGGGCGTGAAGTGCAAGCGCTGGGACCTGGTGAAGGACGGCATCCTGGTCGACTACCAGACCATCCGCGACCAGGCCCACATCGTCGGCAAGACCGAGTCCGACGGCTGCTGCTACGCCGACTCGTGGTCGAGCGTGCAGTTCCAGCGCATGGCCAACGTGTCGCTGGCCGCGGGCAGCGACAAGCTGTCGGTGGCCGACATGGTCAAGGACGTGGAGAACGGCATCTACATCATCGGCGACGGCTCGTTCTCGATCGACCAGCAGCGCTACAACGCGCAGTTCGGCGGGCAGCTGTTCTACGAGATCAAGAATGGCGCGATCACGCGGATGATCGAGGACGTGGCCTACCAGATCCGCACGCCGGAATTCTGGAATGCCTGCTCGGCGGTCTGCGACGACAGCGACTACCGCATGGGTGGCTCGTTCTTCGACGGCAAGGGCCAGCCCGGCCAGGTGTCGGCGGTCTCGCACGGATCCAGCACGGCGCGCTTCGACGGCGTCAACGTCATCAACACCGCCCGTTCGCTCGGCTGACCGGCACAGGAGACCCGATAGATGAGCATCTTTACCGAAGCCGAAGCCAAGGCCATCCTCGACAAGGTCATCGCGCTGTCCACCGCTGACGAATGCACCGCGACGCTGAGCGGCGGCACCTCCGGCAACATCCGCTTCGCGCTGAACAACGTGTCCACCAGCGGCATCGTCGACGACGTGTCGCTCGCCGTGAACGTGGCGTTCGGCCAGCGCGTGGGCACCGCGACCATCAACGAGTTCGACGACGCCTCGCTGGAGCGCGTGGTGCGCCGCGCCGAGGACCTCGCGCGGCTGGCACCGGAGAACCCGGAGTTCATGCCGGCGATCGGGAAGCAGGCCTACCGGCCGACCGGCACGTTCAGCGCCGCCACCGCCGCGATCACGCCCGAGCAGCGCGCGCGGATCGCCGCCGCCTCGATCGGGCCGTGCAAGGACGCCGGGCTGATCGCCGCCGGCTACCTGGAGGACAGCCACGGCTTCGTCGCCATCGCCAACAGCAACGGCAACTTCGGCTACCAGACCTCGACCAGCGCGGACTACACCTGCACGGTGCGCACCGAGGACGGCACCGGCTCGGGCTGGGTCGGCCGCAACGTTACCGACGTTTCCGACCTCGACGCCTCGCGCAGCATCGACATCGCCATCCGCAAGGCGCGCGAATCCTCCGACGCCAGGGCGCTGGAGCCGGGCAAGTACACGGTGATCCTCGAGCCGCACGCCGCCGCGGGCCTGATCTCGTTCATGATGAACTTCTTCGACGCGCGCAGCGCCGACGAGGGCCGCAGTTTCCTGTCGAAGAAGGGCGGCGGCAACAAGCTCGGCGAACAGGTCTACGATCCGCGCGTGAACCTGTGGGCCGATCCCTGGGACGCCGACGTGCCGGTGCTGCCGTGGGACGGCAGCGGCCTGGCGCGCACCCGGATGCCGATCATCGAGAACGGCAAGATCGCCAACCTCGCCTATTCGCGCTACTGGGCCAAGCAGCAGGGCAAGACCGAGACCGCGATGCCCGGCAACCTGATCCTGGGCGGTGGAACCAAGTCCACGGCGGATCTCGTGCGCGAGACCGAGAAGGGCATCCTCGTCACCCGCACCTGGTACATCCGCATGGTCGACCCGCAGACGGTGCTGCTGACCGGCCTGACCCGCGACGGCACGTTCTACATCGAGAACGGGCAGATCCGGTATCCGCTGAAGAACTTCCGCTTCAACGAGTCGCCGGTGATCATGCTCAACAACATCGACGAGCTGGGCAAGCCGGTGCGCGTCAGCGGCGACGAGTCGCGGTTTGCGATGATGATTCCGCCCATGCGGCTGCGGGACTTCACGTTCACTTCGCTGTCGGATGCGGTCTGAGGGGCGCCGCCGACGGATGAGCGGCGCCTGCCTGGAGGAGCGGCTTCAGCCGCGACCGGGATCGACATGATCCGGAAATCGGTCGCGCCTGAAGGCGCTCCTACAGACGTGTCATTCCGAACGAAGTGAGGAATCTCGTTGAATCAATGGCCCGGATTGATCCGCTTTGCTGCTGTTGCGCGATTCCCGCTTCACGCGGGACGGCGGTTGCTCAGGGGTTCCTTGGTCGCGGGTTGATGGGGGCAAGAGCAAGAGCTTCCGCTCGCCGCGGGCGAGCGGGTTCATTTCTTTTGCTGGCCCAAAAGAAACGAACCAAAGAAAAGGGCCTTCCCCGCAACGTCACAAGCCTTCGACGATTGGACTATCGGGATTTTTCGACAGGGCATCCATGCCCTGGCGAAAAACGGCGGGCATCCATGCCCGCCGCCCTCCGGGTCTGGATGGCGTGTCGCTGTTTGGCAGGAAGAGCGTTGCTCGCGATCCCCCCAACAGACTGTCATCCCGAGCGCAGCGAGGGATCTGCTGCCCGGTGTGATGCTCGTGCGGAAGAGGAGATCGCTTCCCCGGATCGGGGTGACAGCTCCATTCCGTTGGATGCTCTCCGGGTAGAGGTGCGGGTCGGTGCGGCAACCTCCTGAGCCGATGAACCGCGGGCAGTTCCTGCGGATGATGCTCGGCGCCGCAGCGACGCTGGCGCTGCCGCCGCTGCGCGCGCAGTCGGCGGCCTACGATTTCCGGTTCACGCGCCTGAAGTACGACTCCGGCGACTGGGACGTGGACGCGCGCATGCCGTCGAACCTCATCACCTCGCTGATCGACTACACCAACCTGCGGGTGGACCCGAAGGAGCACGTGGTCGAACTCGCCGACCCGAAGATGCTGTCGGCGCCGTTCTGCTACCTCGCCGGGCACAAGCTGGTCGAGTTCAACGAGGCCGAGCGGCGAAATTTCGAGCGCTACGTGCGCAACGGTGGCTTCGTGTTCGCCGACGACTGCAACCACGACATCGACGGCCTGTTCGCGAAGTCGTTCGAGGCGCAGATGGCTTCGATCTTCGGCGCGAGGGCCCTGAAGAAGCTGCCCAACAGCCATCCGATCTACAGCAGCTTCTTCCGCTTCCCGGACGGCCCACCGGCGACCAGTTTCGAACTCAACGGCTGGGGTGACGATCTGGTGCACGACTATCTCAAGGGCATCTCGATCGACGGCCGACTCGGCGTGCTCTACAGCAACAAGGACTACGGCTGCGAATGGGACTACGACTGGCGCAACAAGCGCTTCCTCGCCGAGGACAACACGAAGTTCGCGGTCAACATCGTGGTGTATGCGTTGACGGCATGAAAATGCATGTATCACTTCGCCCACGTTTCTACTCGCCATCATGGCGGTCGTTCCAGCCGTCATTCCAGCGAAAGCTGGAATCCATGGTGACGTTGTGCTTGCCGCGGCCAAAATGGATTCCAGCTTTCGCTGGGATGACGGTGTCTCCGGCGCGCCGTCGCCGTCTGCCTTCCGAACAGCCGTGCCAGACCAGGATCACCCCATGAGCCCCCCCCTCACCGAATCCGAAATCCAGTCGCGCCTCTCGCGCCTGGCCGACCTGCGCGCGGCGATCGCCACCGCGATCGTCGGCCAGCACGACGTCGTCGAACAGCTGCTGACCGGCCTGCTCGCAGGCGGCCACTGCCTGCTGGAAGGCGTGCCCGGCCTCGGCAAGACGCTGCTGGTGCGCACCCTCGGCCAGGCGCTGGAGCTGCAGTTCCGGCG
>JAFAEU010000006.1 GCA_023423855.1 Pseudomonadota bacterium
CCGGTGTTGTAGGTGCGGTACCAGTTCCAGAAGCCCTCGATCACCGGGACAGGGGTGTACTCGGGCAGGCTGGTCAGCACCCACCACTTGGTCAATTGGTCGAGGACGATGACGATGGCCGAGAGGAGCAGCCAGATCAGGGCGTTGGGCTTCGACGAGACGGTCATGGTTGTTTGCTCACGTCATTCCCGCGAAAGCGGGAGGCGCTGTTCAACAGCGCGAAGCGCTGGTCATCCATTTTGCTCAGGCTTCCGGAAAGACGCTGGATTCCCGCTTTCGCGGGACTGACGTTGGGAAGTTGATGGCGGGCGGACGCGGTCAGAACCACTGCCGATCCTCGCCCGGACCTTCGACGTTGGACACGCAGCGCCCGCACAGCTGCGGGTGTTCCGCATGGCTGCCGACGTCGGCGCGATGGTGCCAGCAGCGCACGCACTTGGCCTTCTTCGTGGGCGCAGCGACGATACGGGATTCCTCCCCCGCGAACGGCACCACGGTCACGTCGCCGCTGATCAGCAGGAAGCGCAGTTCGTCCACCAGCGGCGCGACCCGGATCTGGTCGGCGGTGCCGGCGTGCAGCTCGATCTCCGCCTCCAGCGCCGCGCCGATCTCGCCGCTGGCGCGCATCGGCTCCAGCACCTTGGCCACCTGCTCGCGCAGCGCCAGCAGGCGGTCGAAATCGTGCGCGGACAGCGGCGCGTCGGCCGGCAGCGGCGCCAGGCCCTCGTACCAGGTCTCGAACAGCACGTTGGCCTTGCGCTCGCCCGGCAGGTAGCTCCACAGCTCGTCGGCGGTGAAGCTCAGCACCGGCGCGATCCAGCGCACGAAAGCCTCGGCGATGCGGTACATTGCGCCCTGCGCGCTGCGCCGCCCGCGCGCGTCCTCGCGCATCGTGTACAGCCGGTCCTTGGTCACGTCGAGGTAGAGCGAGCCGAGGTCGACGCTGCAGAAGTTCAGCAGCGCCTGCACGATCTCCGCGAAGTCGTAGCGCTCGTACGCGGCCTTGATCTTCTCCTGCACTTCCCAGGCGCGGTGCACGATCCAGCGGTCGAGCGCGACCATGTCGTCGAGCGGACGCAGGTCGCGCGCCGGATCGAAGCCGTGCAGGTTGCCGAGCAGGAAGCGCGCGGTGTTGCGCAGGCGGCGGTAGGCGTCGGCGTTGCGCTTGAGGATCTCCTGCGACAGCGACATCTCGTTGCTGTAGTCGGCCGAGGCGATCCACAGGCGCAGGATGTCCGCGCCCAGCGTCTTCATGATGTCCTGCGGCTCGATGCCGTTGCCGAGCGACTTCGACATCTTGCGGCCGTGCTCATCGACGGTGAAGCCGTGGGTCAGGCACTGCCGGTAGGGCGCGGCCTTGTCGATGGCGACGCCGGTCAGCAGCGAGGACTGGAACCAGCCGCGGTGCTGGTCGGAACCTTCGAGGTACAGGTCGGCCGGCTTGCCGAGGCCGCGCTCGAGCAGCACGCCCTCGTGGGTGACGCCCGAATCGAACCAGACGTCGAGGATGTCGGTGATCCTGTCGTAGTCCTTCGCCTCGTCGCCGAGCAGTTCGGCGGCATCGAGCGTGTACCACACGTCGACGCCCGCCTTCTCGACGCGATCGGCCACCGCCCGCATCAGCTCGGTGCTGCGCGGATGCGGCTCGCCGGTCTCGCGGTGCACGAACAGCGCGATCGGCACGCCCCAGGTGCGCTGGCGCGAGATCGTCCAGTCCGGGCGGCCCTCGACCATGCCGGCGATGCGCGCCTTGCCCCATTCGGGATACCAGCGCACGGTGTCGATGGCGGCCAGCGCGTCCGCGCGCAGGTTCGCCTGCTCCATCGAGATGAACCACTGCGGCGTGGCGCGGAACGCGATCGGGGTCTTGTGGCGCCAGCAGTGCGGGTAGCTGTGCTCGAGCCGGCTGAAGGCAAGCAGCGTGCCGTCGTTGCGCAGCACGTCGACGATGACGTCGTTGGCCTTCCAGATGTGCTGGCCGGCCAGCTCCACGCCGTGCGCGGCCGGCGTCGACGGCAGGTACACGCCGCGGCCGTCGACCGGATTGATCTGCGCGGCGGTGTAGCGGTCGATCAGGTCGTACTTCTTCGCGACCGCATAGTCCTCCTGGCCGTGGCCGGGCGCGGTATGCACGGCCCCGGTGCCGTCCTCGGCCGAGACGTGGTCGCCGAGCAGGACCGGGATGTCGCGCTCGACGTAGAACGGATGCGCGAACAGCATGCCTTCGAGCTTCTCGCCATTCGCGCGGCCGAGCACCACCTCGTCCCCGACGCCGTAACGCTCCAGCGCGCGCGCTGCCAGCGCGTCGGCCAGCACCAGCCAGCGGCGCCTGCCCTCGCGTGGCGGGCCTTCGACCAGCGCGTATTCGAGCTCCGCGCCGAGCGAGATCGCGAGCGAGGCCGGCAGCGTCCACGGCGTGGTCGTCCAGATCGGCAGCGCGACCTCGACGTCCTCCGGCACCTCGACGCCGAACGCGCGCGCCACCGCCTGCGGGCTGCGCGCGGCATAGGCCACGTCGACCGCCGGCGAGACCTTGTCGGCGTACTCGATCTCGGCCTCGGCCAGCGCCGAACCGCAGTCGAAGCACCAGTGCACCGGCTTCACGCCGCGGGTGAGGTGGCCGTTGTCGACGATCTTCGCCAGCGCGCGGATCTCGTTCGCCTCGAAGCGGAAGTCGAGCGTCAGGTAGGGGTTGTCCCAGTCGCCGATCACGCCCAGGCGCTTGAAGTCCTTGCGCTGCAGTTCGATCTGCGAGAGCGCGTACTCGCGGCACTTCTGCCGGAACTGCGCCGCGTCGAGCTTGACGCCGACCTTGCCGTACTTCTTCTCGATCGCGATCTCGATCGGCAGGCCGTGGCAGTCCCAGCCCGGGATGTAGGGCGCGTCGAAGCCGGCGAGGTACCTCGACTTGACGATGATGTCCTTGAGGATCTTGTTGACCGCGTGGCCGAGGTGGATCGCGCCGTTCGCGTAGGGCGGGCCGTCGTGCAGCACGAACAGCGGGCGGCCCCTGGCGTTCTCGCGCAGGCGCGCGTACAGGCCCTCGCGCTCCCAGCGCTCGAGCGTGCCCGGCTCCCGCTTGGGCAGGTCGCCGCGCATCGGGAACCCGGTCTCCGGCAGCAGGATCGTGGATTTGTAGCGCTGGTTGTCGTTGCTGTCGGTCACGCAGTGGCCCGCCGTGGGGTGTGCTGTTGGAGGATGCGACGCGCGTCGTCGGCATCGCGATGCATCTGCGCGACCAGGGTCGGCAGGTCCGGGAACTTCTCCTCGTCGCGCAGGCGCGCGACGAACTCGACCTCGATCCGGCGCCCGTACAGGTCGCCGTCGAAATCGAACAGGTGCGCCTCGAGCAGCGGCTCGACGCCGCCGACCGTCGGCCGCGTGCCGAAGCTCGACACCGACGGCCACGGCGCGTCGGCCACGCCGTGCACGCGCGTGGCGTAGATCCCGCGCAGCGCCGGCAC
>JAFAEU010000026.1 GCA_023423855.1 Pseudomonadota bacterium
CCCCCCACCCCGTTCCGATGCCGCGCAGGCATTGGACGACATCCGCGCACGCGGCTTCGCGGTGCTGGCGGCCGACGACGTCGCCGGCCTCGCGCAGGCGCGCATCGACGACCTGCAGCGCCTCGAAGGCAGCTGGAACGAGCTGCCGCCCGACGCCTGGCTCAAGGACGGCGGGCGTTACCGCAGCCGCCGACATTCCTGCTTCGTGGTCGACGGCGACGACGTGCGCCAGACCCCGCACCGCGCGCACTGGCAGTCGCTCGACTACAACGCCCTGCACGGCGGCATGCAGCGCATGTTCGAGCCGATCGTGCCGGACACGATCGCGGCGCCGGCCTGGCCGGCGCTGCTGCGCGGCCTCGGGCACTGGTGTTCGGCGCTCAAGGGCGCGCAGCCGTGGCATGTCGAGGCGCACCAGTTCCGCATCGACACCGCCGACGGCATCGGCCGGCCGACGCCGGAAGGCGCGCACCGCGACGGCGTGGACTTCGTCGCGGTGATCCTGGTCGGCCGCCACGGCATCAAGGGCGGCGAGACCCGCGTGTTCCAGGCCGACGGCCCGGACGGGCAGCGCTTCACCCTGCTGCAGCCGTGGTCGCTGCTGTTCCTCGACGACGCGCGCATGATCCACGAGTCGACGCCGATCCAGCCGGCGTCGGAGCACGCCCCCGGCCACCGCGACACGCTGGTGCTGACCTACCGCGCCGGCGCCTTCCAGGGCGACGACTGACGGCCCTCGGGAGCGCTACCGGCGCGCACTGGTGGTTACAATTGAAATCATGAATCTGAGCCCGGAGCAGGCATGAAACTCGGTTCCCTGAAGGAAGGCGGTCGCGACGGCAGCCTGGTCGTGGTCTCGCGCGACCTGTCGCGTGCGGTGCCCGCAACCGGCATCGCAGCGACGCTGCAGCGCGCGCTGGAGGACTGGGGCAACGCCGCGCCGAGGCTCAACGCGCTGTACGCCTCGTTGAACGCCGGCGACGCCGACGGCGTGTTCGACCTCGACTTCAATGCACTGGCGGCGCCGCTGCCGCGCGCCTACGAGTTCGTCGACGGCAGCGCCTACCTGCCGCACGTGGAGCGAGTGCGCCGCGCGCGTGGTGCCGAGGTGCCGGAGAGCTTCTACACCGATCCGCTGATGTACCAGGCCACCAGCGCCGGCTTCCTCGGCCCGCGCGATCCGGTCAGGGTGGTCAGTGAGGACTACGGCATCGACCTGGAGGCCGAGATCGTGGTCGTGACTGACGACGTGCCGATGGCGGTGACGCCGGAGCAGGCGGCCGGGCACATCCAGCTGGTCGGCCTGGTCAACGACGTGAGCCTGCGCAACCTGATCCCGGCCGAACTGGCCAAGGGCTTCGGCTTCCTGCAGTCCAAGCCGCGCTCGGCGCTGAGCCCGGTCTTCGTCACGCCCGACGAACTCGGCGACGCATGGCGCGGCAACAAGCTGCACCTGCCGCTCGTCACCCACGTCAACGGCGAATGGTTCGGCGCGCCCGAGGCCGGCGTGGACATGCAGTTCGACTTCGCCCAGCTGGTGGCGCACGCGGCGAAGACGCGGCCGCTCTCGGCCGGCGCGATCGTCGGCTCGGGCACCATCGCCAACGAGGACACGGCCAAGGGCGCCTCCTGCTTCGCCGAGAAGCGGACCGTGGAGACGCTGGAGACCGGCAAGCCGGTGACGCCCTTCATGTCCTTCGGCGACCTGGTGCGCATCGAGATGCTCGACCGCGACGGCAACAGCATCTTCGGCGCCATCGAGCAGCGCATCGAGCGGCAGGCGCCACCGGCCTGAGCGCCTGTCCACGGTCCCTGTGCCGGGAGCAGGCCTCGTCCGGGAAGACGCCATCCCGCGCCCTCGAAGGCGTCATCCCGGCGAAAGCCCGGATCCATCTTGATCTTGACGCGGCTTTCGCCGGGATGACGGTGGGGAGCCGCCGATCCTGCGGGCGGGCCGTCGCATTGCGGCTGCCGGGGCCGGGTCGCGGACGAACGGCGGCCTGTCGCGATGAATGGCGAACCGGCATCCTGCGCGCCGAATCAAGATATCGTGTTGACCATCACGACGACAGCAAGGGGGCGTCGGAGTGGGCGAAGAACTGCGACTGTATTCCTACTGGCGATCGAGCGCGGCCTACCGGGTGCGCATCGGGCTCAACCTCAAGGGGCTGGGCTACGAGACCGTGCCCGTGCACCTGCTGCGCGACGGCGGCGAACAGCTCGCGCCCGATTATGCGCGGACCAACCCGCAGAAGCTGGTGCCGGTGCTGCAGCACGGGCAGCGGCTGTTCCGGCAATCGCTGGCGATCCTCGAATACGTCGACGAGGTGTGGCCGTCGCCGCCGCTGCTGCCGGCCACCTCGCGCGAGCGCCAGCGCGTGCGCTCGCTCGCGCAACTCGTCGCCAGCGACATCCACCCGCTCAACAACCTGCGGGTGATGCGCTACCTCGACCGCGAATGGAACGTACCGCAGCCCGAGCGCGACGTCTGGACCCGGCACTGGATCAGCGAAGGCTTCGACGCCTTCGAGGCGCTGCTGCAGGGCCACCCCGCGACCGGCACCTTCTGCGACGGCCACCTGCCGACGCTCGCCGACTGCTGCCTGGTGCCGCAGGTCTACAACGCGCGCCGTTTCGGTCTGGACATCGAACGCTGGCCGACGATCTGGGCGATCGAACAGGCCTGCCTGGAGCTGCCGGCGTTCCGCGACGCCGCGCCGGACCGCCAGCCGGACGCACCGCAGCAGGCGTGATGCCCGTTCGCGATCAAGAAATCGAATGGCGTAGGTCGGCCCCCGTATCAGGTACGGGGCAGGCTCTACGCGGCCGACGCCAGAGGTTGACCGCGTCGGGGCCGTAGCCCCGACCTGCCGCGCTCCGGAACGCGCAGGCGGGCCTCAGGACGAGGCGCTGAACACGTCCGCGTAGGGATCGTGCTCGCCGTCCGCGCCCTCGGACAGGCGGAACTTGAGGTCCA
>JAFAEU010000370.1 GCA_023423855.1 Pseudomonadota bacterium
GTGTCCGACTTCGAGTACGAATTCCAGATGGCGAGCATGAACCGCCACCTGATTCCCGAGGTCGAGACGCTGTTCCTGACCCCGGCCGAGCAGTACGGCTTCATTTCCTCGTCGCTGGTCCGCGAGATCTCGCGGCTCGGCGGCGACGTGTCCGGCTTCGTGCCGGCCGCCGTGGCCGAGGCGCTGCAGGCCGAGTGGCGGCGCGGCGCGGGCTGATATCGTCCATCCCCACACCAACTACGGAGTACCGCGATGAAACTCATGAACAGGTTGATGCTGGCCGCCTGCCTGGTGCTGCCGTTCGCGGCGTGCAAGAAGGAAGCCGCCGCACCGGTCGAGAAGGCCCCGGTGGCCGCCCCGACCACCGACGACAAGGCCGCCTGGCAGGCCTACCTGAACGACCAGGTGCCGCGGCACATGGAGGGCATCACCAACCAGCCCTTCGTCTACCGCGTGCCGGCCCAGGACAACCCGAACGATCCCGAGGAATACAACCGCCTGCTCGACAAGGCCAAGATGGACGTCGCCCGCGGCATCGTGAAGGGCAACATCCTGGCCTACGCCGGCCTCGACCCGACCAAGACCGCCGACCTGGTGGTGGCCGCGTTCGAGGACGTCACCGTGAACACGATGAAGGGCGTGCGCGTGGTCTGCATCGGCGACACCGCCAACACAGACCGGGTCAAGGCCGCGGTGGAACCGGCCGGCGTCGAGTACGTCTTCGTCGAAGCCAAGTGACCATCTGGCCCGCGCCCGCAAGGCGGGCGCGGCTGCCAGATGGTCATCCCGAGCCGCAGGCGAGGGATCTTCCGTCCGCCGTAGGGATGCCGCGCCGGAAGAGCAGATTCCTCACCCGCTGCGCGGGTTCGGAATGACAAGTTGAGGGGGCCGCGCGGGACGAAGACCAAGCTGTCATCCCGAGCCGCAGGCGAGGAATCCCGTATCCGCCGTCGGGGTCGCCGGCAGGGCAGCCCCCTTCCCCGCACATCGCCGTTCCGCCCATGGAACGGGACCGCCCCGGCGCAGCGCATACAATGCGCGCATGTCCCTGAAGATCAACGAGCTCTGCGTCAATTGCGACGTCTGCGAGCCGGCCTGCCCGAACAAGGCGATCTCGCAGGGCGAAACCATCTACGTCATCGATCCGGCACTGTGCACCGAATGCGTCGGCCATTTCGACGAGCCGCAGTGCGTGGTGGTGTGCCCGGTCGAATGCATCGATCCCGATCCCGACCATCCCGAAACCGAGCCACAGCTGCTCGCCAAGCTGCGTCGCCTGCAGCAGGAGTCCGCATGAAGTCCAGGTCCATCGCCGCCGTGTTCGTCGCCTGCCTGCTGTTCGTCGCGCCGCTGTCGGCGCGCGACACGCGCACGCCGCCCGCGCATCCGCCCGGCGCCGCGATCGCCTCGGCGCACGAACTCGCCACCGACGCAGGTTTCGAGACCCTGCGCGCCGGCGGCAATGCCTTCGATGCCGCGATCGCGGTGTCCGCGGTGCTGTCGGTGGTCGAGCCGATCTCGTCGGGCCTGGGCGGTGGCGGCTTCTTCCTGCTGCACGACGCGAAGACCGGCAAGGACGTGTTCGTCGACGCGCGCGAGATGTCGCCGGCCGCCGCCACGCCCGAGCGCTACCTCAAGCCCGACGGCGAATTCGACCGCGACCGCGCCGTCAACGGCCCCTGGGCCGCGGGCATCCCCGGCCTGCCCGCGGCGTTCGTGCACGTCGCGCAGAAGTACGGGAAGCTGCCGCTCTCCACCTCGCTGGCGCCCGCGATCCGCATCGCCCGCGACGGCTTCCCGGTCTACGCCCGCTTCGCGCGCGGCTACCGGCAGCGCAGCGAGGTGATGGAGCGCTATCCCGGCACGCGCGAGGTGTTCCTCGCCGGCGGCGCCGCGCCGAAGGAAGGCGAACTGTTCCGCCAGCCCGATCTGGCGCGCACGCTGCAGCTGCTCGCGGACAATGGCTTCGACGGCTTCTACCGCGGTGAGGTCGGCGCGAAGCTGGTGGCCGGCGTCAACGCCGAGGGCGGGCAGTGGACCGCGGACGAACTGGCGGCCTATACGGTCAAGGAGCGCGAGCCGATCCGCCTGCGCTACCGCGACTGGGACATCGTCACCGCGCCGCCGCCGTCCTCGGGCGGCATCGCGCTGGCGCAGATGCTGCAGATCCTCGAGGGCTGGAAGCTGCAGGAACTCGACGAGCCGCTGCGCGTGCATCTGGTCGCCGAATCGATGCGCCGCGCCTTCCGCGACCGCACCTTCTACCTCGGCGATCCGGATTTCGTGAAGGTGCCGCAGCGGCTGCTGACCAGCGCCGACTATGCCGCCGGCCTGCGCGCGACCATCAATCCTGCGAAGGCGACGCCGAGCGACCTGCTGTCGGGCGAGCAGACGCCGCTGGAGGACGACGAGACCACGCACTTCTCGATCATCGACGCCGAGGGCAACCGCGCCGCGGTCACGCAGACGGTGAACCTGCTGTTCGGCTCGGGCCTGGTGCCGCCGGGCACCGGCGTGCTGCTCAACAACGAGATGGACGATTTCGCGCTCAAGCCCGGCACGCCGAACGCGTTCGGGGTGATGGGATACGAGGCCAACGCGCCGCAGCCCGGCAAGCGCATGCTCAGCTCGATGACGCCGACCTTCATGCAGTCCGCCGACAGGGTGGTCGTGCTCGGCACGCCCGGCGGCAGCCGCATCATCACCATGGTGCTGCTGGGCATCCTCGGCTACGACGCCGGGCTCGACGCCCAGGCCGTCGCCGCGCTGCCGCGCTACCACCACCAGTGGATGCCGGACGTGATCGAGGCCGAGAGCGGCGCGTTCACGCCACAGGTGGCGCAGGCGCTGCAGGCGCTGGGACACACGCTGAAGCTCCCCGGCGACGAGGCCGCGGGCGGGCGCGGCTCCAGCCACGTCTGGGGCAACCTGCAGACGGTCGAGTGGAACCTGTCGGACAATGCGCTGCACGGCGGCAGCGATCCGCGCAATCCGGTGGGCAAGGCGGCGGTGGAAGCCGCTGGTGCAGGGAAACACTGAGCAGGCGTATTCCCGCTCGTCATCCCGCCTTTCGCCGGGATGACGAGCGGAGAAATCACGAGAGATGAAATCCGGAATCCGGTCATGAAACTCTGGTCGATCGAAGGCAATTCGCAGCGGCTCGACGGCGGCTCGATGTTCGGCAACGCGCCGCGCACGATGTGGACGAAATGGGCCGTGCCCGACGATGCCAACCGCATCCGCCTCGCCACCCGCGCGCTGCTGGCCACGCCGCTCAACGGCAGGACCGTGCTGTTCGAAACCGGCATCGGCGCGTTCTTCGACCCGACGATGCGCGAACGTTTCGGCGTCGCCGAAAGCCGGCACGTGCTGCTCGATTCGCTGCGCGAGGCCGGCTTCGAACACACCGACATCGACGTCGTCGTCCTCAGCCACCTGCACTTCGACCATGCCGGCGGCCTGCTGGCGCCTTGGGCGGCGGGCAAGGCGCCGGAACTGCTGTTCCCGAACGCCACCTTCGTGCTCGGCCGCGAACACTGGCAGCGTGCCTGCAGCCCGCATCCGCGCGATCGCGCCAGCTTCATCCCGGAACTGCCGGGCCTGCTCGAGGCCAGCGGCCGCGTCGAGTTCGTCGACGACGACCGCGCGCCCTCGCTCGGCGACGCCGTGCGCTTCCACTACAGCGACGGCCACACGCCGGGGATGATGCTGGCCGAGATCCTCGGCCCGGACCTGCGCGAGGGCAGGCCGCACGGTGGCGTGGTGTTCTGCGCCGACCTCGTGCCGGGGCTGCCCTGGGTGCACGTGCCGATCACGATGGGCTACGACCGCAACCCCGAACTGCTGATCGACGAGAAGCAGGCCTTCCTCGACGACAAGCTGGCGCGCGGCGTGCACCTGTTTTTCACCCACGATCCCGACATCGTGCTGGCGCAGCCCGCCCGCGACGACAAGGGCCGTTTCACCACGATCCACCAGGTCCCGCGATTGGCCGCACGCCCGTTGCACGGGGAGGACGCCGCATGATTCCACGCATCACCCTGCTCATCGCCTCGCTGCACGTGCTGCTGTACGTCGCGCTGGCGCTCCGCGTCGTGCTGCACCGGCGCGCACACCGAATCGGCGTCGGCACCGGCGGCGACGAAGCGATGACCCGCAAGGTGCGGGTGCACGCCAACTTCGCCGAGTACGTGCCGCTGGCGCTGCTGATGCTGGCGCTGCTGGAGCTGTCGGGCTTCCGCGCCGGCCTGCTGTGGGCCTTCGGCATGGCGCTGCTGCTGGCGCGCGTGCTGCACGCGATCGGCCTGGGCGGTTCGGCGGGCTATTCGTTCGGCCGCTTCGGCGGTGCGCTG
>JAFAEU010000224.1 GCA_023423855.1 Pseudomonadota bacterium
GGGATGACAGGTCCGGGCGAGGCCGGACGTCTGATGCCGGTTTGCGATCGGGAACGGGATTGCAGGTGCGCCTTCAGGCGCGATCCGCGGCTTGCGTCGGATCGCGGCTGATCCCGCGGCCCACCTCAGCCCTGCACGATCTCCACCCGCCTGCCGTCGCCGCGCGCCGACGCAAACGCCGCGTCCAGCACGCGCATGTCGCGCACGCCTTCCTCGCCCGGCGCGCGCGGCGCGGTGTTGCCCAGGATGGCCAGCGCGTCCTGGTCCATCTGCTCGGCCTGCATGCGCGGGCGCGGGCCCAGCTGCGGTGCGAACACGGTGCCGTCGCTGGCGCGGCCGCGGTTGCCCTCGTAGCCCTGGAACGGCGACATCGCGTACCAGCCGCGCTCGCAGTCCACCTGCAGGATGTTGACGTTGCGGCCGAGGCTGGTCACGCATTCGGCGACGATGTCGCCGGGGAACTCGAGCCGGAAGCGCATCGTCTCGTCGACGCCCTTGAACAGGTCGCGGCGCGTGGTCTCGTCGAAGGCGCTGATGGCCAGCGGCTCGAGCCCGGTGGAATAGCGCGCGGCGTTCACGCAGTACACGCCCATGTCGTACATCGCGCCGCCGCCGCGCGCGGGGTCGAGCCGCCAGGCGTCGTCCGCGCCGTCGCGCCAGCCGAACCAGCCGGCGTCGGCGCGCAGCTTGATGATCTTGCCGAACGGCCGCTCCCGCGCCATCGCCATGAAGCGGCGGGTGTTGGGCTCGTGCTGCATGCGGTAGCCGATCGCCAGCTGCACCTTGTTGTCGCGGCAGGCCTTGACCATCGCCTCGCCCTCGGCCGCGTCCATCGCCATCGGCTTCTCGCACCAGACGTGCTTGCCGGCGTTGGCGGCGACTTCAGCCAGTTCCCGGTGCCGGTGGTTGGGGGTGACGACGTAGACCGCGTCGATGTCGGGATTGTCGGCGATGCGGTGGAAGTCGTCGTACGAGTACACGTTGCGGTCGGGGACGCCGTACTTGCCTTGCCACTCGGGCAGCTTGTCCGGCGAGCCGGTGACGAGGCCGGCGAGGCGGCAGTGCTGCGTCAGCTGCAGCGCGGGCGCGAGCAGGTCGCGGCTGTAGTGGCCGAGGCCGACCAGGGCCACGCCGATCTTCCGCGAAGGCGTCTGCGCCAGCCCGCGCGGCGCCCAGGCCGCCGCGCCCGCCAGCGCCAGCGACTGCAGCGCTTGCCGCCGGGTCCAGCCGTTCGTCCGATCTCCCGTCATCGCTCCCTCCGCGCTTCGAGTGTCCGGGAGGCATGTTAGCGCTCGCACGCGAACCATGGACTCGGCGCCGGTACGGGAATTGCTGGAGCGGCGTGAGGTGCGACCGCTCGCGCGCGGCGAACTCCCTCCCCCGCAAGCGGGGGAGGGTTGGGGTGGGGCGCTCTTCGCGGCGAAAGCCCCGCCCCTCACAGCCCGGCTACCCCGGCGGGCACGTTGTCCCGCAAGCGAAGGAAGGAGCAGGCAGCCGGTGCGGGATGCGGGGTGGATCGATAATGTGCGGATGCACACGCCGACCACTCCACCTCGCGTCGCCGTGATCGGCGGTGGCCCCGCCGGGCTGATGGCGGCCGAGCGCCTGCGCGCCGCCGGGCTGCAGGTCGACCTGTACGAGGCCAAGGGCTCGGTCGGGCGCAAGTTCCTGATCGCGGGCAAGGGCGGGCTCAACCTCACCCATTCCGAGTCGCGCCCGGGCTTCGATGCGCGCTACCGAGAGCGCGCCGGCCGGGTCGGCCGCTGGCTGGACCGCTTCGACGCCGACGCCCTGCGCGACTGGGCGCGCGGGCTGGGCGTGGAGACCTATGTCGGCAGCTCCGGCCGCGTGTTCCCGCTCGACCGCAGGGCCGCGCCGCTGCTGCGCGGCTGGGTGCGGCGATTGCGCGAACAGGGCGTCGTCTTCCACGTGCAGCACCGCTGGATCGGCTGGACGCCCGGCGGCGCCTTGCGCTTCGACACGGCCCAGGGCGAGGCGCATGCGCCCTGCGACGCGGCGCTGCTGGCGCTCGGCGGCGGCAGCTGGCCGCAGCTGGGCAGTGATGGTGGCTGGGTGCCGGCGCTGGTCGCGCGCGGCGTCGACATCGCGCGGCTGGTGCCCGCGAACTGCGGCTTCGACATCGGCTGGTCGCCGCATTTCGCCGGACGCCATGCCGGCGCGCCGCTCAAGCCGGTGGTCGTGCACTGGCGCGACGCCGGGGGCGCCGAACACGCCCTCCAGGGCGAATGCGTGGTGACCGGAGCAGGGTTGGAAGGCAGCGTGATCTATGCCATTTCGGCGACGTTGCGCGAATGCATCGACCGCGACGGGCATGCCGACCTCGCCCTCGACCTCGCGCCCGGCCGCGACCGCGCGGCGCTGGAGCAGGCGCTGGCGAAGCCGCGAGGCGGGCGCAGCCTGTCCGAGCACCTGCGGCGCGCAACGGGCCTGCACGGCGCCAAGGCGGGACTGCTGCACGAGGC
This sequence comes from Pseudomonadota bacterium, assembly GCA_023423855.1. Taxonomy (GTDB): domain Bacteria; phylum Pseudomonadota; class Gammaproteobacteria; order Xanthomonadales; family Xanthomonadaceae; genus Luteimonas. The sequence continues at coordinate 2,484 of JAFAEU010000224.1, forward strand.
GCTGCCGCGCGAGGCGATGCAGGACCCGGCGCGCCTGGCCGCGGCCATCAAGCGCCTGCCGCTGAAGTTGCTGCGGCCGCGACCGGTCGCCGAGGCGATCAGCAGCGCCGGCGGCATCCGCCTGGAGGCGCTGGACGACCAGCTGATGCTGCGCGCGCTGCCGGGCACGTTCGCCGCCGGCGAGATGCTCGACTGGGAGGCGCCCACCGGCGGCTACCTGCTGACCGCCTGTTTCGCCAGCGGGCTGGTCGCGGCCGAAGGGTTGGTCGAGTGGCTGCGCGAACCGGCCACTACGCTGGCCTGAAAGGCGGGAAGACCACCGTCCGTGATCCGGAAGCCACGCGCCACGCCTGCCCTGTCATTTCGACCGGCCTATCCTGTCATTTCGACCGGCCCGCCCTGTCATTTCGACCGAAGGGAGAAATCTCCGACGGGAGTCATCCGCACAAGATTTCTCCCTCCGGTCGAAATGACAGATGGAGTGAAATGACGGGTGCGACGCGCGCTAACCCTTCTTCGTGCCCTTCAGCGCGTGGTAGCGCTCCACCGCATGTTCTAGCTCGGTGTCGAGCGAGGCGCGTTCCTCCAGCTGCTGGCGCATGATCGCCTGCTGGCGCAGCAGGTCGGCGTGCTGCGACCGGATGTTGTCGGCCAGCGCCTTGCGCACCGGCTGGCCCTGCAGCTCCAGGTCGTTGGCCTGCCGCAGCAGCGACACCAGGCTCTGGCGCAGGTTGGCCACGCCCATGCGCGAAGTCTTCAGGCCCTCGTCGACCAGCACGATGCGGTCGTCGAAGGCGCGCCGCAGCTCTTCCTCGGTCCCGTAGGACTCGGCCATCGCCCGCTCCCGGCGCGCGCGCGCGGCCTCGGCATTGGCAGCGATGCGGGCCTGGTGTTCGGCTTCGTCCGCGGCGGCGCGCTCCTCGGGCGTGAGCTGCTGGCCGACCTGGCCCAGCGGGCGTCCGCTCTTGACGCTCAGTTCGGTGCGCGCGGCGTCCACCGCGCTCGCCGGCAGGGCGTCGCCGCAGACCTTGCGGCCGCCCTCGTTCCAGCAGTAGAGCCTCTTTTCGGCGGTGTTCTGCGCCGAAGCGGACGCGGCCAGCGCGCACAGCGCGACCGCGGCCAGCAGCACGTGGATCTTCATCGAAATCCGCCCCCTGCGGCTCGAGGAATCAGGTTGTGGTGGCACGGACGCCATATTGCGCCCGATAGGCCTGTAAACGCGAACGCTCGTCGGACAGGGACGCGCTTGCGTCGGCGAAGGCCAGCAGGTCGGCCAGGGTCGCGACCGCGACCACCGGCACGCCCGCTTCGGCCGCCACCGCCTGCGCGGCCGACAGCGAATGGCCTTCGCCGGCGACCTCCTGGCGGTCGAGCGCGATCACGATCCCGGCCGGCGTGCCGCCGCCGCCCGCGATGATGCCCAGCGCCTCGCGGATCGCAGTGCCGGCGGTGATCACGTCGTCCACCACCAGCACCCGCCTGCCGGCCAGCGGCGCGCCGATCAGGCTGCCGCCCTCGCCGTGGGCCTTGGCCTCCTTGCGGTTGAACGCCAGCGGCAGATCGCGGCCGCGGCGGGCGTACTCGCAGGCCAGCGCGGCCGCCAGCGGGATGCCCTTGTAGGCCGGGCCGAACAGCAGGTCGAAGGCGAGGCCTGCCTCGTCCAGCGCATCGGCGTAGCAGCCGGCCAGCGCGGCCAGCGCCGCGCCCGAGTCGAAGCGGCCGGCGTTGAAGAAGTACGGGCTCACGCGCCCGGACTTGAGCGTGAACTCGCCGAAGCGCAGCGCCTGGGCGCGCAGCGCCAGCTGCAGGAAACGGGTGCGGTGGTCGGCCATGGGCGGCATTCTCCCATGCCCGTTGATCCGTAGGTCGGGGCTATGCCCCCGACGTGGCGGTGCATCCGTCGGAGCCTGCCCATCGTGGCGATCTCGGCGTCGGGGACGTAGCCCCGACCTACGGGTGGAGGGGGCGGTCGGGGCACGGATGCGACAATAGGCGCTGAACTTGTGCGGAAGCCCTGACGTGTCCGGTTTGCCCGATTGTCCGCAGTGCGGATCCAGTTACACCTACGAGGACGGCGCCATGCTCGTCTGCCCCGAATGCGCGCACGAGTGGTCGCCGGCCGAACAGGCCGCGCAGGCCGCCGCCGACGAAGCCTCCGCGCAGGTCCGCGACGCCAACGGCACCCCGCTCGCCGACGGTGACAGCGTGGTCGTGATCAAGGACCTGAAGATCAAGGGCTCCTCGCAGGTGGTCAAGGTGGGCACCAAGGTGCGCAACATCCGCCTGGTCGACGGCGACCACGACATCGACTGCAGGATCGACGGCATCGGCCAGATGGGGTTGAAGTCGGAGTTCGTGCGCAAGGCGTAGCGACGGGTTGCGGCGCTGCGGTTGCGGGACCGCGATCGCGTGGTCGCGGATGGCCGGTCGTGACCTGCCGGGCGT